>CALEZJ010000485.1 GCA_937927885.1 uncultured Paracoccaceae bacterium
CAAGGCTATGGCCGGACGGACGAGGGCGCGCGGCTGATCGCCCATGCCGAGGCGGTCGAGGCGGAACTGGCCCGCGCGCGCGACGCGCTGGCAGGTCCGGGCGAGGGGATTTCCGGGCAGATCCGCATCGGCGCGCCGGATGGCTGCGCCAATTACCTCTTGCCGCAGGTGGTGGCGGCGATCGCGGCAGCCAATCCGGGGCTGGAGGTGCAGATCGTGGCGCTTCCCCGCGTTTTCAACCTGTCGCGGCGCGAGGCGGATATGGTGATCGCGGTGTCCCGCCCCGAGCAGGGCAAGGTCACCGCGCAGAAGATCACCGACTATCGGCTGCATCTGGCGGCCTCGGAAACCTATCTTTCGGGGGCGCCTGCGTTGGAGGCCCTGTCGGACCTGAGCGCGCACCGGGTGATCGGCTATATCCCCGACATGATCTTTGACCGGGAACTGGATTATCTGGCGGCGCTGGGGGTGGATCACTTGCCGCTGGCGTCGAATTCGGTCTCGGTGCAACTGAATCTGATCCGGCAGGGCGCGGGGGTGGGGGTGGTGCACGATTTCGCGCTGCCCGCGGTGCCGGGGGTGCGGCGCGTGCTGACGGGCGCGTTCAGCCTGACCCGCGCCTTTCACCTGATCCGGCATGAGGCCGATCGGCAGGTGCCACGCCTCGAACGCTTTGCCGAGGCGCTGGTGGCCGGGCTGAGGGCCGAGGTGCGACGTCTGGAAATTCAGGCGCAAGAGGGATAGGGCGGCGCCTCGCCGGGTGGCGGAGAGCAGAGGTGGACCTGCGCCAGTTGGTCGAGACGGCGCTGCAGCTCTGCAGGATCGACCGTTTGCGGCTGCGGCCGGGCGGCGCTGCGCTGAGCCCATTGCAGAGTGAAGGTGTCACGCGGGCCGACGATCACCAACAGGACCATGGCCTCGCCCCGCCCGGTGCCCGTCACATGATCGCAGGCAAGATAGCTTGCCGCCGTCGCGCGCGCGCCCTCGATGAGTGGGGCGATCAGGGCAACCTCGGTCACGTCGAGCGCGCAGGCGCCGCGGTAGCCTTGCAGGAAATGCGCGCCGATGGCCTGCGCATGCGACGCCGCGTCGGGATTGCCCGCCCCCAGCCCCTGCGCGGCGGTCAGGGTGTGGATCTGGCTCCAGCCCTGCAAGGTTTCATCGGTCGGAATATATTCGACAATCGCGTTGCCACCCTGCTGCGCCGCGTGATCGGGGGGGCGCCCGGCGCTGCCCGCGATCACCGGGGCAAAGCGGATCACCTGGCCGAACAGGGTCTGGCGAAGCCAGGGATCGGGGGTTTGCGGTTTGTCGGCAAGAACGGGCTGCGGCAGGGCCAGAAGGGCGGCCAGGATCAGCAGGCGCATGCAAAACCTCCAGCGATGTGAAAACACGGTCGGGTTGAAATGACGTCTTGACAGAATCCTGCCTGCGGTGCCGACTGTAAAGGACAATCCGGGACTGTGGAGGTGCCCCATGCTTGTCAGCCAGATCCTGAAATCCAAGGCGGGAGGGGTGGTCACCCTTGCCCCAGGTGCCACCTTGCGCGACGCGGTCGAGTTGTTGTCGACCAGGCGCATCGGCGCGGTGGTGGTTTCGGCCGATGGCAAATCGGTGAAGGGGATCGTGTCCGAACGCGACATCGTGCGCGAATTGGGCCGGGCAGGGCCGGGTTGCCTGGATGCCAAGGTCGATACGGTCATGACGCGGGCGATCTATGGCTGCGCCCCGGGCGATACCGCCGATTCCGTGCTGGAGACGATGACCAACCGCCGCTTCCGGCATATGCCGGTGATGGAAGGCAATGTCATGGTCGGGTTCATTTCCATCGGGGATGTGGTGGCGGCGCGGCTGGCTGAACTGCAGATGGAAAAGGATGCGCTGACCGGGATGATCATGGGCAATTGAGGGGGCTGGCGCTCGGCCCCGTCGAGGGGCCTCGCGCCCGGCGGGTTGCCACCCGCACCCGCCCGGGAGGGGTTTTCCACCCCTCCCGGACCCACCTCGAGGATATTTGCGGACAGATGAAGTGTTGCGGGGCCCCCTTGCAACTTTCGGCGCAATAATGTTGCGTGGCGCCGTGGAATTGTCGCAGGAGGGACGCGATGCGCATTGGCCTGTATCCGGGGACCTTTGACCCCCTCACCCTGGGGCACATGGACATCATCGCGCGCGCCTGCGCGCTGGTGGACCGGCTGGTGATCGGCGTCGCGATCAACCGGGACAAGGGCCCGCTGTTCGGTCTGGACCAGCGGGTGGCGATGGTTGAGGCCGAATGCGCCGCGCTGAGCGCGCGCACCGGGGTCGAGATCCTGGTGCATCCGTTCGAGAACCTGCTGATCGACTGCGCGCGCGATGTCGGGGCGGGGGTGATCATCCGCGGCCTGCGCGCGGTGGCGGATTTCGAATACGAATTCCAGATGGTCGGGATGAACCGCGCGCTCGATGACAAGATCGAGACGGTGTTTCTGATGGCCGATGCCCGGCGGCAGGCCATTGCCTCGAAGCTGGTCAAGGAGATCGCCCGGCTGGGCGGGGATGTGACCAAGTTCGTGCCCGCGCCGGTCAACGCCGCCCTTCGCGAGCGGTTCGGGCCGCTGCTGCCGCGCTCAGCCTGAGTCGAGGCCGAGTTCGTCCAGATCGAGCGCGACGCCGCGGCGCTCGGCGCTGTCGAGGATCGCCCGACGCAGCACCGGATCCGTTCGCAGAAGGTCGCGAAACACGGCCTCGTCGAGCGTGAGAAGGGTGCAGCGGGCGATGGCGGTGACCTGTCCGCGCCTGAGGCCGCGTCGCAGCAAAGACAGATGGCCGAACATCTCGCCGGGGCCCAGCCGCAACGACTGTCCCGCCCGCACCTGTTCGACGGCGCCCGAGGCGATGAACCAGACCTGGCGCGGGGTTTCCGACCGGCGCATCAGCACGGTTCCGGGCGCGGCATAGACGGTGCGCATGCGCTTCATCAGCGTGCGTCGGCTGGTTTCGGGCATGTCGGCGAACAGCGGCAGTGCGGCGACCAGCGTGGCTTTCTGGATACGAAGGTCCAGCCGTGGTCGGCGGGCAAGGTTGCGGCGTCGCTTTGCAATGCGCCCGGCCAGGGAATGGCGCAGTTCGGGGCCGATCAGACCTTCATCGACCAGCGTCGCGTACTCACGTTCCTCGCGCGCCAGCACCATCTGGCGGATCAGGCGGCGTTCAAGTTCCTCGGCATAGCCGGGAAACTGGAGGCGCAACGCCTCAAGGCTGCGGTCGGCTTGCTCCATCCGGCGTTCCAGCAGGTCGTGCAGCAGATCGGCGATGCGTTTGCCGTGGATGCGGCGGATCCGGGAGTCGATGAAGCCGTGAAGTTCACGCAGGATCGGTGCCAGCGCGACGAGATGTTCGAACCGGTCGGCGGTCAGCCGCGCCAGCGGACCCGAAACGCGCAAGCGGTTGTGCAGGACCTCGGCCAGATGGTGAAGTCGCCCGCCCCGCTGCAATCCGCGAGCCGTGTTCAGGTATCCCAGGCGCCCGCCCGCCCGCGTGCCTTCGATCAACCGGTCTGCGTCGGTCACCATCAGCGTGGCCAGACGCGCGGGCAGCAACCCGTCGCGGAAGGCCGCCAGAACGAGGTCCCTTTCGCGCCCGGCCAGCGCG
>CALEZJ010000486.1 GCA_937927885.1 uncultured Paracoccaceae bacterium
GGCCAGTCCCAGCCCACCGGGTCCGGCCGCCCCAGCGCCAGCGCGCCCAGCGCATAGGCCAGACAGGCCAGCCCGGTGAGGCCCAGCAGGATCGTGCGGATCAGGGCAAAATGGTCGGAGGTCATGGAGGCGCCTTGTTTTTGTAACCCAAAGGTTACTTACGGCGTGAAAGATGTAACGTCAAGGTTACTTTTGGGGCTCACACACCAGCAGGCGATAGCCGAAACTGTCGCCATGCGCGCGCCAGTTGGCGATCTCGGCGCGAAAGGCGGCGACCAGTCCGGGGTCCGGGCAGGTGTTCAGGGCGGGCTCGAGCGGTTCGTAATAGGCCGCCCATCCCTGCGCCGGAACCCAGCGCGCGGCCAGCACGCGCCAGCCCGCCGCCGCCACCTCGGCCTCCATCGCCTCGGCACCTTTCAGCGTCAGCCCCTCGGTCGCCCAGAAGGCCGCGCAGGCCTCGGGCAGCACCTCGGCCCGTTTACGCAGATCGGAAAACGCCACCCGGCCGCCCGGCGCCAGCACCGGGCGCCACGCGGCCAGCGCCGCCGCGATGCCCACATTATAGACCGCGCCCGCCGACCAGATCAGATCATAGGGCCCGCCCGGCGGGTTCCGCATGTCGCCCGCGAGCGCGGTCGCGGCGGGATGGCGGCGCGCCACCTCGGCCACGAAAAGCGGCGAGGCATCGAGCGCCGTCACCCGCAGCCCCGCCGCCAGCAGCGTGCCGGTATCCGCCCCCACGCCACAGCCCGCATCCAGCACACGCGCGCCCGGTCGCGTGCCGGCCTCGGCCAAGGCCCAGCGCAGATCCTCGGCCAGCCCCGGTCCGGCACGATCCAGCCCCAGAAACAGGTCATGGATCGCGCTCATGCCACCGCCTCGACCCCGTCGCGGATCAGCTTCCACTGGATCGCATCCAGAAGCGCGCTGAAACTGGCGTCCACGATGTTCGCGCTGACCCCCACGGTGGACCAGCGCCGCCCCGCGCCATCCTCGCTGTCGATGATGACCCGCGTCACCGCCTCGGTGCCGCCTTGCGTGATGCGCACCTTGAAATCGACCAGTTTCATGTCGTCGATGCTGGCCTGATAGGGGCCCAGATCCTTGGCCAGAGCCTTGGAGAGCGCGTTGACCGGGCCCCGGTCGGTGCCGGTTTCATCCATGCTTTCCGACACCGACAAGACCTTGCGCTCGCCGATCTTGACCACCACCACCGCCTCGGAGACCGAGATCATCCGGTCATAGCGGTTCTTGCGGCGTTCCACCGTCACCCGATACCGCTTGATTTCAAAGAACCTCGGCATCAGGCCCAGCGCCTCGCGCGCCAGAAGCTCGAAACTGGCCTGCGCGCCGTCATAGGCATAGCCCTGATCCTCGCGCGCCTTGACCTCGTCGAGGATGGCGGCAAGGCGCGCATCGTTCGGCGCCACCTCGATCCCCGCCGCCGCCAGCCGCGCGCGCAGGTTCGACTGCCCGGCCTGATTGCTCATCGGGATCACCCGCGCATTGCCGACCAAGGCGGGGTCGATATGCTCATAGGTGGTGGGATCTTTCAGGATCGCGCTGGCGTGGAGCCCGGCCTTGTGGGCAAAGGCGCTGGCGCCGACATAGGGCGCCGAGCGCAACGGCACGCGGTTCAGGATGTCATCGAGCTGACGGCTGAGCTTCACGAGCCCCGCCAGCGCCTCGCGCGTGACGCCGGTGTCAAAACGGCGGGCGTAGGGGTCCTTCAACAGCAGCGTCGGAATCAGGCTGGTCAGGTTCGCATTGCCGCAGCGTTCGCCAAGTCCGTTCAGGGTGCCCTGAATCTGCCGACACCCGGCGTCGACTGCGGCGAGCGAACAGGCGACGGCATTGCCGGTGTCGTCATGGCAGTGGATGCCCAAGTGATCCCCCGGCAGCCCCGCCGCGACCACCTCGGTCACGATGCGCCCCACCTCGGCCGGCAGGGTGCCGCCGTTGGTGTCGCACAGAACCAGCCAGCGGGCGCCCGCCGCGTGCGCGGCGCTCAGGCAATCCAGCGCATAAGCGGGGTTGGCCTTGTAGCCGTCAAAGAAATGCTCGGCGTCAAAGAGCGCCTCGCGCCCCTGCGCGACCATGTGGGCGACCGAATCGCGGATGCTGGCAAGGTTCTCCTCCAGCGTGATGCCCAGCGCGGTTGTCACATGGAATTCATGCGTCTTGCCGACCAGACAGACCGCCGGCGTGCCCGCATTCATCACCGCCGCCAGCACATCGTCATTCGCCGCCGAGCGCCCGGCCCGCTTGGTCATGCCAAAGGCGGTGAAGGTGGCGCGGGTCCGGGGGCGGGCGTCGAAGAAATCGCTGTCGGTCGGATTCGCGCCGGGCCAGCCGCCTTCGATATAGTCGACCCCCAGCGCATCGAGTGCCTGCGCGATGGCGACCTTTTCCGCCACCGAAAACTGCACGCCCTGCGTCTGCTGCCCGTCGCGCAGCGTGGTGTCATAGAGATAGAGGCGTTCGGTCATCGGCGGGCCATCGGCTGGTGGTGATGCGCGTAGGGTGGGGTTTCACCCCACCTTGCGGCGGTTGTTGCGGTGGGGTGAAACCCCACCCTACGGGCCACACATCCGGCGGCGCGCATCAGAGACCCTCCAGTTTCGCCGGATCGAACCCCGGCCCGGGGACCAGTTCCACCCCGGTCTTGGACATGCGCACCTCGACCCCGGCGGCGAGGAGGGCGGATTTCAGGGTGTCGACGGGGGCGAAATCTTTGGTGGTGAGGGCTTCGGCACGCATTGCCTCCAAGCGTGCCGAAAGCACGTTCAAATGCTGAGCAGGTCCCCAAAGCCATTCGGCCTCTGGCTCGATTGGTCCGCGAAAATTCATGAAGCCGAGAAGCGCCATGTCGTCAGCAAGTTGCTCAGCTTGGCCAGAAGTTTCCGCGAACTTGTGCTCGGCATCCAGCGCGACGAGCGCCAAGTGAGTATTCAAGTCATCGCACAGTGCATCAAGCAATTTGCCCGACGCCTTCTTCGCGTCTGGAACGTAGCCAGGCGCGTAGCGATGCAAAGTTCGCCAGTATGAAAGAAGCTTTCCCTCTGCCTCTCTCGCCTTCCTCTCCGTCCAATCCATCGGACTTCTGTAATGCGTCATCAGCATCACATAGCGGATCACCTCGCCCGGGACGCCCTGATCCAGGAGATCGCGCACGGTGAAGAAGTTGCCCAGGGACTTGGACATCTTCTTGCCCTCGACCAGCAGCATCTCGTTGTGCATCCAGACCCGCGCGAAATCCGCGCCCAGGGCGCAGCAGCTTTGGGCGATCTCGTTTTCGTGGTGGGGAAATTGCAGGTCTATCCCGCCGCCGTGAATGTCGAAGGATGCCCCCAGCAATTCGAAACTCATCGCCGAGCATTCGATGTGCCAGCCGGGGCGGCCCCGGCCCCAGGGCGACTCCCACCCGGGCAGGCTGGCGTCCGAGGGTTTCCACAGGACGAAATCCATCGGATCGTCCTTGTAGGGCGCCACCTCGACCCGGGCGCCGGCGATCATGTCATCGACCGAGCGGCCCGAGAGGCGGCCATACTCGGGGTATGAGCGCACCTTGAACAGCACATGCCCGGCCACCTCATAGGCGTGACCCTTGTCGATCAGCGTCTGGATCATGGCGATCATCGCGCCGATGTATTCGGTCGCGCGCGGCTCGAACGTCGGGCGAAGATTGCCCAGCGCGTCCATGTCGGCGTGATACCAGCCGATGGTCTCGTCGGTGATGTCGCGGATCGGGCGGCCGGTCTCGGCCGCCTTGGCGTTGATCTTGTCGTCCACGTCGGTGAAGTTGCGCGCATAGGTGACCGCGCCGGGGTAGACATGGCGCAGCAACCGGAACAGCACGTCGAACACCACCACCGGCCGGGCGTTGCCCAGATGCGCGCGGTCGTAAACGGTGGGCCCGCAGACATACATCCGCACATTCGACGGATCGAGCGGCTCGAACAGCTCCTTCTGGCGGCTCAGGGTGTTGTGCAGGCGGATCGTGGTCATGTCAGTCCCCATGCGAGGTCCATGCGGCAGCCCTCCCCGCGCGGGGTGGCGACTGACCTTCCGGAGGGAAAGACGGCGCCCCGCGCGACCTTGCGGTCAGCGGGTAATGCAGCAGCGAAGGGTCATGCGCAGCGTCGTCATGGCCTTGCGTTAACACCCGCAAGTGCCGCGTGCAAGCGCCGCGCGCGAATCTCGCGCCAGGTCATCAAAAGCCCCCCGGCCGCGATGATGACCGCGCCGCTGACGCTGATCCGGTCGGGCCAGAGGCCAAAGATCACGATGTCGTAGGCCGCGGCCCAGACCAGCGAGAGATACCAGAAGGGTGCGACAAAACTGGCGTCCGCCAACTGGTTGGCGGTCAGGTACATCACCTGCGCGGCCACCATCACGCTGCCGATGGCGACCAGCAGCAGCCAGACCGTCGCATCCGACGGCCAGTAGAACACCGGCGCGGCCATGACGCAGCCGATCAGCGCGCCCATCCCGTTGTTGATCAGCATGGTGCGGCCCGGGGGTTCGGTGGTGGCGAGGCGTTTGATGACGATGGCTTCCAGCCCCATGGTCGCCGCCGCCCCCAGCGCCAGCAGGGCGGCGGGCTGGATGATCCCGGCACCGGGGCGCAACAGCACCAGCGCCCCCGCCAGCGCGATCCCGGCGGCCAGCCAGCGCCAGGGCCCCACCCTTTCGCCCAACAAAAGCACGGCGAACAGCATCGTGGCCACCGGACTGACGAAGCTGAGCGCATTGGCATCCGCCAGCGGCAGGCGCACGGCGGCGCTGAACATCAGGAACCCGCCCAGCCAGCCCAGCGAGGTGCGCAGCGCATGCATCCCCCATTGCGGGGGGCGCGCGCCGCCTGCCGGTTCGACCCAGGCGGGGCGACCGGCGGCGC
Organism: uncultured Paracoccaceae bacterium; assembly: GCA_937927885.1. Taxonomy (GTDB): domain Bacteria; phylum Pseudomonadota; class Alphaproteobacteria; order Rhodobacterales; family Rhodobacteraceae; genus Pararhodobacter. The sequence continues at coordinate 4,901 of CALEZJ010000486.1, forward strand.
GGCGCAGGACCAGCACCAGCGCCACGGAGAGAAAGCCGAAGACAAAGCGCGCCTGGCTGACCATCAGGGCGGGCACGACCTCGGCCAGCGCGCCGTTGCCCAGGGCCTTGGCGAACAGGGTGGTCGCTGCCACCAGAAGGGTGCAGCCCAGCATCAGGGCAACGGCAATCAGGATCTGCGAACGCATCGGGGCCTCGGGTCGGGTGGTTGGGACCCTAGACGCTTCACAGGCGAAAGACCAGAGCGCGCGGGACGCGCCCCGGTCCCTTGCGGATCAGTCGGCCTTGCCGCCGCCGCGCACCAGCGACTGGGCGACATAGACGAGGATGGCAAAGCCCACCGCCCCCACCGCCGCGATGCCCAGAAGCATGATCCAGTCGATCGGCCCGCCCATGTCGGCCAGCCGCGAATTGGTGATCGCCAGCACGAAGGCCACCGCCCCCACCGCGCCGACCGGCATCGACAGTTGCGCCAGCAGGAACTTGCGCATGCTCATGCGCCGGTCGCGGATCAGCACAAAGAGGTAAAGCGCGGTCACCACCGCCGCCACCACGACAAGCGCCCAGAACACGCCGCGGCCGAACATCTCTTCCCAGACCGCGATCAGGGTTTGCAGGGTCAGGTCTTTCATCGCGTCACCTCCTCAGGCCAGACCGCGCAGCATCGCGTTATAGGTGGGTTTCAGGGCGATTTCCTTCATCAGCCAGGAGATCCACAGCTCTTCGAGCGGCGCGATGATCCCGGGGAACGAGGGCACGAGGTTGTCGTTGTAGTCGAACTCGATCAGCATGGCGCGGCCGATGCGGGTGATCAACGGGCACGAGGTATAGCCCGAGAAACGCTCGGTCCCCTCACGGCCCTGAAGTTCGGCGACCAGATGATCCTCGACCACCGGCTGGTGCCATTTGACCGAGGCCGCCGTCTTGCCCTTGGGCACGCCGTTGATGTCGCCGATGCCGAAGATGTTGGGATAGCGCGCATGGCGCAGGGTCTCGCGGTCGACCTCGATCCAGCCCTGCCCCGGCCAGCGGTCGGCCCAGCCCAGATCGGTGTCGCGGATCACCTGCGGCGCGCGCTGCGGCGGCACCACGTTGATGAAGTCATAGCCGGTTTCCACATCGCCCGCCGGGGTCGCATAGGTCGCCACCTTGCGCTGCGCGTCGATGGATTTCAGCACATGCTCGTAGCGCGTCTCGATCCCGCGTTCGCCGAACAATTGCCGCACCCGGTGGTGCACGATGGGCACGCCGAACAGCGCCTGATTCTGCGCGTTGTAGATGATCTGCGTGTTCGCGCGGGTGCCCTTGCGGGTGGCGATATCCTCGGCGAGGAAGGTGATCTTCAAGGGTGCGCCGGCGCATTTCATCTCGGTGGCCGGGCGGCCGAACAGGCCCACCCCGCCGGTGTCGGTGAACCGGTCCAGCGCGCGCCAGCTGAGTTCGGCGTATTCGGGCCCGGCATAATGGGCGCTGACGCCGTTCTGTCCGACCATGTCGAGGCTGAACCCCTCGATCGCGTCCCAATCGAGCGTCAGGCCGGTGGCGACAATCAGGTAGTCATAATCGACCACCCGCCCGCCCGTCGTCGTGATGCGC
>CALEZJ010000487.1 GCA_937927885.1 uncultured Paracoccaceae bacterium
GGTCAGTGCTGCGAGCGTGTCTATCAGGCGATCGAGGGGATTAGGCACAGATAAGCGCGGTTCCTTTCGCACGATCTATTCAGTTCGCGATCCGAGTTCCGTATCGGACCGGATTTGATCGTGAACGTCATTCCTTTTCCCATGGAGCGGTCGAAGGATACCGATCAGCGAGAATTTCACGGATGCGTTTCTCATCCTGTTCCGAAACCCCGGCTTCTGAATCACTGTCATTGAGGCAGAATACCTTGACATCCCGGTCCCGGATTTCCCGAAAGCGCGACCAAATATCGCCTTTTCCCAGTTCGACATAGGCGTAAGGGATGTTCGCTGCCAGCGCCGATCCTGTGAAAAGCGCGTAATACCCATAGAGGAATGCCAGTGCCAGGTCATCGTGAGCGCGAACGCGGTTGGCACGCGTCCGCGCCAATTCGGCTGGGAACTCTTTTTCGATAGCTTCGAAGGCGCTCTTGCGGAGCGCGTGCGGGGCATGCTGGAATTTCTGGGAGCAGTCCTGTCCGAAGCGCTCCTGCAACAAGTCGCGCGTGAACTTGTGGCAGGCCACAGTGGCGCGACCCAAAGGATTTATTGGTCTGGAATCAAGGTACCTCGGTGAAAAGAACAGCTTGCTTACGCCTCCGATGGTAAAGAAATCGCCGGGCGAGCAAGGTCTTGAAAAAAAGAAATCGTCGTTCAGATAGAGAAAATGTTCCGCCAGTCCTGGAATGCGGTGGAGGTTTGCCTCGATGCTGTTGGAGTTGAAGGTCGGAAGGACCGAGCCATCAGGGTAGATCTCGCCATGTGAAACAACCTCGATTCGAGGGTTCGGTTGAAGCCAGGTTGGCCGTTGACCATTCGTCACCACAAAGATCTTGCGGATGAAGGGTGCGTACATATCGGCGGATCGCAGAGAATATTTCAACTCATCGCGCGAACGCCATCGCGTCGCGCTCGCGGAGCCCAGAAGTCTTGCCTGTGCATGAATATCGTCTGCAAATGATGAATAATCCCGGCGCCAGGCAGGGTCGAGAGAGTCGACCCAAGTGTATACGAGGTCGATGTCAAAAGGCCAGTGTTGCACCAGGCAAGGCTTTGAGGGTGTTACGGCGCGTTCGGCCAATCTTGCATAGGGATAGAATCGTGGTCCTGCTCCCGCCTTTGGCACAAAGACATCAGATGGCCGGGGATAAAGCAGTTCGAGTGTAACCTTCCGCTGTGCCAGGTAACCCTTTCCCTTCCGACAATGCGCGCGAGGGAACAACTCCAATATGGTGCCGGTAGTCGGAAAATCTGACTCTCCGTCAAACTCATAGAGATTGGGGGTGATGTTTATCGTACGGAGCCGACAGACGAAGCCCCGTGTGCCTGCCCGTTGGCGCAGGGCATTGATGGAGGCGGATGCGAGTGTTTCGGTTGTTCCATATCGGAGTTTGGTCTCCGAGGGCAGTTGCCAGATCGGCGCTGGTTGCTCCTTTGCGGAAAATTCCTTGATGGTTTCTACCAGGAATCGGGCCAACTCGCGCTGTGTCGTAACTTGATCCAGACTACGACAATGCGCGCATTCCGGACTATCAGTTAGAAAACGCTCGCGCCACCAACGACCGCCCGCGCGAGTTCTTCCCAAGGCGCCTACCACCCACGGGTGGTGTCGCAACCCGAGGCTGTGCAGCGTATTGCGAGCCAGTCGTCCGAGCATATTCGTCGCCAGTGTTGAGTTTGATCGAAAGGAACGGTCTTCAAGTCGATCCTACTGCATCAAGCCCGCTGCCCTGTCAAAGACGTTGCTCAAGCCGTTGAACCAAAGCGCGGGCCAATTGGGCTGTTCGACTGGTTTGGCGTTTTGGGCTGCGTCAAAGGACTTGGTCTGGTTGTCAATCACTCTTCGCGGCGGTCCTTGCGGCGTTTGCGATCAATCTCGCCGTCACGGATATCATCTGTCAGCCGATCCAGCACTCGGTGCAGGTTAGGCGCGCTCACTGCCTGATCCAGGACCGATTCCAGGGCCTGAAGGATCGCCCCGCGTGATCCCTCGACCGTGCCCACCTGATTGATGTTGATTTCCTTGATCTTTTCGACGGGCTTCATCATCTCGCCCATGATCTTGGGCATCGCCTCCAATCGTGCCAGTTCCGCTTCGTGGGCAAGACTGGCTTCGGAGCGCGTGTTTTCTGCCGCGATCCGCGCAGCCAGCGCCTCGGCATCGGCCCGTCGGCGGGCAAGGGTAGCCTCGGATTCCAGACGCGCGGTTTCCACCCCTTCTTGGGCCACGGCATGTGCAGTTTCTGCGGCGATCGCAGCTCGGCGGGCGGTCGCGGCGGCCTCGGCCTCGGCGGCGATTACTCCCAGGTCGCGTTTGCGTGCAGCCTCGGCACCTGCGCGGGCGGTCTCGATGGCCTCGTGCGCGCGCACGGCTTCGGCGCGGGCCAAATCGGCCTCGGCCTGCGCCCGGCTTTCCTCCATGCTTTTCGCGAGAACCTGCACTGCTCGATCTGTTTCGGCCAGTTCCAGAGCGCGGGCACGGGCGATTTCGGCCTCTCGGATCGCCTGTTCGCGTGCCAGATCGGCGGTCTGGATTTGCTGCTCCATCCGGATGCGCGCCTCGGCAGCGGCGCGCTCGGCCTCGGCCTTGGCGCGGGCGACCTCGGCCAGTTGCGTGGCCATCAGTGCCTCGATCTGCTGGCTCTGACGGATTTCGGCGCGGCGTTCATCCAGATCGATCTCCAGTCGCTGGCGCGTGGCTTCCATTGCGGCACGACGCACGGACACTTGCGTTTCGCTGTCGATCTCGGCTCGGTCCTTTTTCGACTGGGCGATCACCTCGGCGAGTTTGCGAAGGCCAACGGCGTTAAAGGCGTTGTTTTCGTCCATCGCGGAGAACGGAGTCTGGTCCAGCGCGGTCAGCGAGACGGAATCGATCTGCAGGCCGAAGCGCGGGTAGGTCAGAGCCTCGCGCACAGCGGCGGCAAAATCCCCGCGTCCCTCGTGCAGTTCGTCCATGGTGCGCTGCGCCGCAACGGCCCGCAGGGCATCCACAAAAAGCCCCTCGATCAGCGAGCGGATTTCTTCCAGCTGGAAACTGCGCTTGCCCAGAGCCTGCGCCGCGCGAGCAACGCTGGCTTCGGTCGGGGGTACAGACAGGGCGTATTCCGCGCCGACATCGACGCGCAGACGGTCGCGGGTGATCAGCGCCTGTTCGCCGCGTCGTTGCACTTCAAGCCGGATCGCCTGCATGTTGACGCGTGCCACCTCGTGGAACCAGGGCAGCGCCAGCATGCCACCGTCGATCACCACGCGTCGCCCGCCAATGCCGGTGCGTACCAGGCTGATCGCATTCGAGGCGCGCTGATAAAACGCCGCAGCCAGCGCAATCAGCGCGGCCAGCATGATGATCAGGGCGATGATCCAGAAGAGGGTGCTCATCGTTGGGTCCTTTCCCTCGCCTCAGAGTCCATCGAGGCTGGTTTGAATGCGTGCCGAAACTCCGCCGTCGGCGGCAAGGTTGGCGCCGCTCAGTCCTGCTGAAAGAGGACTGAGCAGGAAAACGGCGGCCAGAGCGGCCGGATGTGGGTCGACCAGCGGATCAGTGGTCAGGGCGTTCACGCGGATGCTGGGCCAGCGGGCGTGCCGGGCCAGCGTGAAAGCCAGCATGCCCCAGCCGATGGCGCGGGCTTCCAGCGCAGGTTCCTTCGACAGGCTCCATGTCGCCGCAAAGGCGCCCTCGTCCCCCGGTTTCAGCGCGGCGGCGGCGCGGGTCAGGGCGAGGCTCGTGTGCCAATCCCCGGTAACGGGGGCGGCGCGGGTCACGATGGCGCCCCCATGCGCGATGCGCGGCGCCATCAGCGCCAAGAGGCGTTTGGGCGCCGCCAGTGCCGGGCCGAGGCCGCCCGCAGGGAACAAGGCGAGACCGTCGAGCCCATCAGGCAAGGCAGCTGCAACAGCGTCAATGGCCAGCGGGTCCGCGGTGTCAATGCGATAAAAGGCGCTGAGATTGTCGAACACCGGCGAATCGTCGATCCCCAGCACCTCGGCCCCCGCACTGGCGCAGGCGGCCGCCACAGCGGCACCAAGGCCCCGCGACGAGCCCAGCACCGCGATCTTGCGGCCTGCCAGAAGGGAAGGCACGGGTGCCATCAAAACACCGGCGGATAGGGCCGACCGCCACGATCCAGCGTGATCCAGCGCGTTTCGGTGAAGGTTTCGATTGACCAGCGCCCCCCGTGACGACCAAGGCCCGAGGCCTTGGAGCCGCCAAAAGGCACATGCGGTTCGTCATTCACCGAACTGCAATTGACATGGCACATCCCGGTTTCCAGCCGCCGCGCAATTGCCAGCGCGCGTGCCTCGTCGCGGGTAAAGATGCCCGCCGACAGGCCGTACTCGGTGTCGTTGTTGATGGCAATCGCCTCGTCATCGGTGCGAAATGGGATAACCGGAACCAGTGGGCCAAAGGTTTCATCGCGGTAGACCAGCATGTCGGGCGTCACACCCGACAGGATCGTCGGTTCCACAAACCGGCCGGTGATCTTGCCACCCGTTACCACTTTCGCGCCTTTGGCCAGCGCGTCGTCCAGTTGCGCACGCACGCGGGCCACCTGACGGTCATTGATCAGGGGGCCGATGACATTCGATCTGTCCGCCGTATCCCCCACCTTCAAGCGCGCGGCACGGGCAGCGAATTTCTCGACGAACTCGGCATAGATCTTCTCTTGCACCAGTACCTTTTCGACTGACATGCAGATCTGGCCTTGATGCATGAAGCTGCCGAAATTGGCGGCCTGGGTGGCGCGCTCCATTTCGGCATCCTCCAGCACGATCAGGCTGTCCTTGCCCCCCAGTTCGACGCAGGCCTTTTTCAGATGTGCGCCCGCCTTGGCGGCGATGGCGCGACCGACGGGGGTCGACCCGGTAAAGGAAATCCCCTTGACGAAAGGATGCTCGATCATCTCGTCACCGACCTCGGCCACGTTCTCGCGCGAGCAGGCGACGACGTTGAACACGCCCGCGGGTACGCCTGCCTCTTCCATGATCTCGGCAAACCAGAGGCCACCTATAAACGGTGTGTCCTCGGAAGGTTTCAGAACAATCGTGTTTCCAACCGCCATGGCATAGGCAAAACCACGCGCGGTCAGGATTCCGGGAAAGTTCCACGGGCTGATGACGCTGATCACTCCCATGGGCGAACGCACGGCGGTCGAGAACTTGCCGTATTCCGAAGGCAGCACCTCGCCCAGGTTCTGGTAACAGGCTGCCGAGGCCGAGCGGAATACCTCGGTTACATAATGCGCCTCGAAGGCGCCCTTTCCGAACCAGCCACCCCCCTCGGCCTGTACGGCGGCGATGAATTCGGGTGCTCGGCGTTCCCAGACGTCGCTTATCTTTTGCATCAGATGCGCGCGTTCGGTGAATTTCATTCCGGCCCAGGCAGGAAAGGCGGCCTGCGCGGCCTCGATGGCGGCGCGCATCTCGGCGCGGCCGGCGTCGGGCGCCTCGGCATAAAGGCCGCCGGTCGAGGGGTTGATATCGGCAAAACGACGCGTGGGCGTGACCCAGCGGCCTGCGATGTAATGGCCTTTCAGCGTGCGTGTGGGTGCGGTGTCGAGCATGTCAGACCTCCGAGCGTTCGAATTGCGAGGTGCCGGGCCGACGGCGCCAGATTTCGACCTTGCCGCCGGGTCGGATTTGCGGCGCAGGATCGGCAGTACCCGGTTGGGCTGCGTCCGCGGGGCCGTTGGCCGGGGGGCTGGCAGGGCGGGCGGTGGAGCGCAGCGGAGGTAGCGCGCTGCGCGGTGTCGCGCGGGATTGGCGCGCGGCAGCTTCGATCGCGTCCAGTGCGGACTGGACCGCAGCGGGCCGCGCGTCGATCGTGGCTTGTATCTGCCCAGGTTTGATCGCGGCGACCGGCGTATGTGCGCCCTTCTGCGCCGCATCGCGCACCAGCGCACCAATGTCGATGCCCGAGATTTCGCTGGCCGAAATGCTGCGCAAAGGCTTTGTGCGTGGTGTCATCGGGACAGGGGCAGCGGCGACAATGGGGCCAGCCACGGGCGCCGGCTGACTGGCTGCACCCCCCAGATATGCCGCCTGGACGGCCGGGTCATCGCGCAGCGTAGCCGCCGTAGCCTCGCGCAGGATCGAGCCGTTCTCCAGAAGATACCCGCGATCCGCAATCTTCAAACTCAGCCGCGCGTTCTGTTCGACCAGCAAGATCCCCAACCCGGACTTGCGCACTTCGAACAGGCTGGCGAACAACTCCTTGGACAGCAGTGGCGACAGGCCCAGCGAGGGTTCGTCCAGCATCAGGATTTCGGGGTTTGACATCATCGCCCGGCCGATTGCGACCATCTGCTGCTCGCCGCCCGACATGGTGCGCACGATCTGCGCGGCGCGGGTTTCCAGCTTTGGAAACAGCCGAAGGATGCGCTCCAGCGTCGCCTCGACTTCGTCGCGGGCGCGTTTGGGGTTGGCGCCCAGCATCAGGTTTTCGCGCACGGTCAG
>CALEZJ010000488.1 GCA_937927885.1 uncultured Paracoccaceae bacterium
TGGCGCCTATGCCAAGACCTGGAGGTGCCCCCTTGGACCTGACCGTAGGCCCCAATGCCTTTTTCTGGAGCGCCGAGGCTGTGCGCGCCTTCTATGCGGACGTAGCAATCGCACCGGTGGCACGGGTCGTGATCGGAGAATGGGTCTGCTCAAAACGGCTGCCGTTCTGGCAAGACGAAATCCCCGGCGCGATCGAGGCGTTGCTGAACGCAGGCAAGGAGGTTGCGGTCACCTCGCTAGCACTCGTGACGCTGAAGCGCGAACGCAGGCTGACCGCAGATCTGGCCCGGTTGGGGCTGCCCGTCGAGGTGAACGACCTCAGCGCGCTGCATTCCATTCCCTCGGGGACGCCCTTTTGGGTGGGGCCGATGGTGAATGTCTATAACGAGGGCACGCTGAACTGGCTCGCCCGGCGCGGTGCCACGCGCATTTGCCTTCCGCCTGAACTGCCACTGGCCTCGGTTGCTGCTCTGGCACGGGCGGGTGCAGAGGCAGGGGTGGCCATCGAGGTCTGGGGCCACGGCCGCGCGCCCCTCGCCATTTCGGGGCGATGCTATCACGCGCGCCTGCACGACCGCGCCAAGGACAGCTGCCAGTTCGTCTGCGAGAACGACCCTGACGGACGTGACGTAGAAACGCTGGACGGGCAGGCCTTTCTGGCGGTGAACGGGGTTCAGACGCTCAGCCACTCGACAGTCAGCATGGCCCATCAGTTCGAAGGGCTGCGCGAGGCGGGGGTTGCCGCCCTGCGCCTGTCGCCGCAATCGCAAGGATTTGCGGCGGTTTGCGACGGCTGGGCCGCTCGGCTGAATTCCGGCTTGTCCGCCGGGGATCTGGAAGCGCGGCTGCGTCCGCTCGTGCCCGGTGGTCGGCTATCGGACGGGTTTGTAGCGGGGCCCGTCGGAGCCTCTTGGTCTGCCGATGCGACCTGATGAACCCTGAGACCGCAAAGGCCGCTCCACGGCGTTTCCCGGATCAGGTGCGGGCACGTTCAAACGCAGTCCATGCCGCCTCGAAGGCGGCAAAGTCGAATCCCGGCGCTCGTGCGGGGCCAAGAACGAGGCGCTCGGTCTCGTGCAGCCGCCGGATCGCGCTGGCGAGGGCAGGGATCACCCCCGTTGGCACGACCAACGCTCCATGCCGGTCGGCATGGATCAGATCGCCCTGTCGCACCTCCAGCCCCATCACGCGTACCGGTTCGCCGATAGAGAGCACATGCACGAAGCCATGGCTGGGGCCGATGCTGCCGGCGATGACCGGAAATCCGGGTGGCAGGTCGCCAAGATCGCGCACGACGCCGTTGGTCAATGCGCCTGCGATGCCGAACCCCTTGTGCACCGTTGCATTGATCTCGCCCCAATAGGCACCCATGCAACTGGGGTAGTCTAGGTCTTCGATCACCGCGATCGAGGGCTTCGGAGCATCATGCATGGCCTTGTAATAGGCCATTCGGCGGGCGCGGATCACTTCGGGCGGCTCGGTTGGCGGGGCGAGCGCAGCGATCTGGGCGGTGGCGGCAAATCCGACAACGGCCCGCCCGGGCTCGGTGCATACCATTGTGCCGCGCGTGAACGCTGCAAATCCACGCCGACCCTGCACGACCTCGATGGCGTTGCAGACGGTGGGCGTATCGACCCGCGTCAGAAGGTCCAGAAGCTCGGTATCCATCAATCCTCCAGCCAGCGGAGCAGAGCCGCTGTCGTTTCCGTGGGGCGTTCCAGCGGGGGCAGGTGGCCCGCGCCCTCGACAATGACCAGACGCGACTGCGGCATCAGGCGGTGCATGAGATCGTGTCGGTCCCGAGGGCAAAGCCGGTCCTTCGCTCCCATCAGCACCAACGCCGGACCGCCAAAGGCCGCCAGCACCTCCTGCCGGTCGGCCCGGTCGCGCAGCGCGCGTGATTGCCGGGCAAAGACCTGTGGACCCAACGCCAGCGCCATGTCCATGCACAGATCCCGCGTCGCAGTATCGGCGGGGTCGGCCAGGTAGTTCGGCACCATTTCGTCACGCATTACGGTCTGAAGGCCGCCGCTGAGCACATGCGCAATCTGCGGATCGCGGCGGGCCTGGACCTCGGGCAACTCGGCGCGTGGGTTGGTATCGAGCAGCGCCAGGCGTTCGACACGCTCTGGCGCCTGCGCCAGCACCTCCATCGCCAGGATGCCCCCCATGCTGAGGCCGGCCAGCGCAAAGCAGGGAGGGGCCCCGGCCAGCAGGTCGCGGGCCAGGTCGGCCATCGTCTCGGCGCTTGTAGGCAGGTAGTGCAGTACCGGGCGCGGCAGCAAGGTGGCCGGAAAGCCACGCCAGAGGCGCGCGTCGCACATCATTCCGGGGATCAGAACCAGAGGTGTCATGCCGGGTTCAAAGCAGCCTTCCGGTGGTTCCCGCCGGATCGGCGGTATTCATGACCCGATAGAGACTGGATTCGCCGGTCATGCTGGGCGCGAGGGAATGTTCCAGCCCCGGCGGGATTGCCGCCGTGTCGCCGGGATTCAGCACCGTCGTGCCGCCCGACCAGGTCAACCGCCAATGGCCCCGCATCGGCATCAGGACCTCATGGCAGGTCAAGGTATAGGGCGTGTCGGGGATCGAGGTTCGGGACAGAAGTTCGACCTCGAACCCGGGCCGGTCGCGCAGTTTACCCTGCGGACCGATCACCTTGGCAGGTTGGCGATCGGACAAGGCCATAAGGTCCCAGTAGCGCGCGACATGGTTGGGGATCACCTCGGCGGTCGTGGGCTCGGGGAAGGCCTTCAGTTCCTCGTCGGTCAGCAAGGGCATCGGTCCTACGCCCTCGGGCAGGTGTTGGCCCTTCTTGGTGTCATAGAGCCTTCCGTTCGCACCCAGAACCAGGCCGTAGTTCTTCGCGTCGGTAATCACTTGCGGCGCCCAGACCACACCGCCCCCGGCGTCATCCCCCCCGAGGATTGCCATGATCATCCCATAGTCGGTTCCGACATTCTCGAAGGCGCGGAAGATCCCGGTGGGAATGTTGAAGATGTCGCCTTCCTCGGCGATGAACTCGCCCGCGTTGCCCCAGCGACCCCAGAAGAACCGCCAACGCCCTTTCAGGACGAAGAACACCTCGGCGGTGCGATGCGAATGCAGGCTGTTCCGGCAGCCGGGTGGCTGGCCGGCGGCGCCGATGTTGAAGCCGGGGGTGTCCACGATATGCACGTGTTGATCGGCCGCTTCGGAGACGCCGCCGCCGATGATGGTGAAGTTTTCCTTTTGGTTCGATCCCGGCGTATGGGCGTCGATGAAGGCGGTCCTGCACGGCCTCAGGTCGCCGTAACGTACGATGCGCCTTTCCATCAGTTCGGGGGTCATGGTCTGTTCCTTTCAGTGGATTGCGTCACGGCTGACAGAGCCGGTCGACGGATTCGGAGGGTGGGAGGCGGGGCAGGTGGCGACCCAGCTGCGCCGGTAGTCGCGTGGCAGAACGCCATAGCGGTCACGAAAACGGCGCGAGAAGCTCTGCGCGCTGCTGAAGCCTGCGGCGAGTGCGACCTCGCTGACCGGAAGATCGGTTTCGGCGAGCAAGGCATAGGCGCGCGACAGCCGCATCTCGACCAGCATTTGCAGAGGACTGCGCCCGGTGTGACGGCGAAACAGCCGCTCGAGATGACGTGTCGAGATGCCGACCCGTCGCGCCATGAGAGCCGGGCGAAGATCAGATTCAAGGTTGGCGGCCATGAAGTCGATCGTTGTGGTCAAGGCGCGGCTGCGGTTGCCATAGACTGCGGCTGCGGTGGTGCGCTGCGGCGCATCCGGCGCTTCGGCTCGGGCATGCATGCACATGTCCGCGACATAGACCGCCAGTTCGCGCCCGTGGTTTCGTTCGATGATCTCCAGCATCATGTCGGTTGCCGCATAGCCGCCACCGCAGGACAGCAGGCCCTGATCCATGACGTAGCGACGCGGTGTCGGCCGCAGATCGGGGAAGGTTTCGCAGAAGGCCGTTCGGTTTTCCCAATGCAGGGTAAAGGCACGACCCCGCAGAACCCCGGCGCGCGCCAGCGCGAACACCCCGGCGCAGAGGCTTCCTACCCCGCCACCGTGCTGGACATGCCGCCGCAACCAGGCGACCACCGGGGCATCGATCGAGTCCTGCACCCGCACGCCGGAACAGACCATTACCAGTGCCGTTCGCGGCAGGTCGGCCAGCGCAAGGTCTGGTTGCAGTGTGATCCCGTTCGAACAGCGCACGGGTGCGCCGTCAGCGGAAACCGTAAACCAGCGGTACAACGCCGCTCCCGCGCCCTGATTGGCCACCCTCAGTGGTTCGATCATGCCGCTGAGTGCAAGCATCGTCGCGTTGGGTAGCAGCAGGATGTAGTAATCCTGTGGTGACGTCGGGACAGCAACGCGAATCCGGTGCGAGGCTGGAGGCACGAAGCCATAGTCCGCCTCCTGCGGTGTGCTGCTCTGATCAAGACCCCAAGCCATTGCAATTCCCAACCCGGTTCCGACCCGCTCAGCGCGTGGCGAGCAGGATCTGTTTCCAGATCGCGACTTCGTCATAGAGCGTGAATTCGCGGCGCAGGCCGATGCCGCCGGGCCCAAAGGGGCCGAATTCGGCATGGCTTATTCCCATGACATGGACGCGAGCGCCCGTTGGCGCACCGAAAGCGCCCCATCCCTCGTGAAGGCCATCCAGCGACCAACGGATCGCGGCGCGCGGCGACATCATGCCGCCGTCCATGCCGATGCGGTGGTGGATGCGGAATTCGGCGTTCGGAAAAGCCGACCGAAGTCCGATCCAGAACCGAGTCACAGCATCGCGCCCGATCGCGGTGGTGGCCCCGGCATACTCCCCGATCACCGCGCGGTCGTAGTCGGAGTGGATGACCGCGAAATCCTTGTCCATGATGCGCGACAACAGGGTTTCATAGCGAAGACCCCAGGCATTGTCGTTTCCGACGCCCCGGTAATCGCCAGGAACGTCCACTTCGGGCGTGAAGGGACGGGTCGCGCGGGACGCTCCACCTTCGCGGTCGATCAGGTGACCGGCATAGTCGCGCGGGTCCAGGCCCAGTTGCCGCACCATGCCGCCATAGTCGCGCACCAGCCATTCGTCAAAGATCGTATCCGCGCGTGCGGCGCAATCGGCGATGACGCGGACAACCCAATGCTTGCCGGTCGCTGGGCCAAAGGCCCCGTCCTGCGTGTGGGTGGCCCGCGTCAGCAGACGATGCGACGACAGCAGCCCGGTCTCGTGTTCGGACCAGATCACATCCTCGCCCAGCAACTCGCGGTCGGGGAATTCGTGGATGGTCGCCATCGTCGAGGCCATGACCTGCGCATTGCCCCGTTGCACCCCCATGGGTGAGCGCACTGGTATGTCTTCACTG
>CALEZJ010000489.1 GCA_937927885.1 uncultured Paracoccaceae bacterium
CGGGCGGGGCCGGACGGGAGGGGGCCGGGTCATGCCCGATGTCGCGGAACTGCTTTTCGATCTCGTCAAAGCCGGTCGCCTCGCGCAGCGACTGCCCGGAGGCGGTCTTGCGCAGGTCGCGCGCCAGGTCATTGACGCCGGTTTCCTTGGCCGCCGCATCCATGGCGCGCTGGAATTCGCGCGCCATGCCGCGGGCCTTGCCCATCAATTGGCCCACGGTGTGGAACATCTTTGGCAGGTCTTTCGGACCCACCACCACCAGCGCCACGACGCCGATCACCAGCATTTCGGCCCAGCCGATATCGAACATGGTCCGCTCCTTGCCGCAGGCTGCCCTGGATCAGGCGCGATCGCGGTCGTTCGGGGTCACGTCGCGCGCGCTTTCGGTGGGGGCGCGGTTCTGGGCCTCGATCTCTTCGGCGCCGTCCTTGACCCCACGCTTGAAGGCGGTGATGCCCTTGCCGACCTCGCCCATCAGGCCCGCGATCTTGCCGCGACCGAAAAGCACCAGAACGACGATGGCGATCAGGATCAGGCCCATCGGGCCGACATTGTTGATGAACAGGGGCGTGAGCATGGAACCCTCCATTGCGATGGGGCGCGGCCCATGCCGCGCTTTGACCGACTATGTAGAAAAGCGCGCGCCCGCTGAAAACCGCATTCTGCGGATACGGGGGCTGGCGCGGGCGCGCTGCTGACAGTATTTTGTCAGTTGGGGGTGCGCGATGAACCGCGATCAGAGGCTCTATGATCTGGTGCAGATCCTGCGCGACGGGCGGCTGCACACCGCAGGCGAGCTGGCGGCCTCCATGGGGGTCAGCACCCGCACGATCTGGCGCGACATGGCCATGATGGCAGCGACGGGGATTCCGGTCGAGGGCGAACGGGGCGTCGGCTATATCCTGCGCACGCCGCTGGTGCTGCCCCCCACCGCCCTGACGCAGGATGAAGCCATGGTCCTGGGCGAGGCCCTGAGGGCAGTGGCCGAGGACGCGGCGCATCCGCGCGCGCGCGCGGCGCGGGCGCTGCTTTACAAGATCGCGACGCTGTTGCCGCAGGCGGGGTTGGGCGGCGAGTGAACGAGGGTGGGGTTGAACCCCACCCTGCGCGGCGCCCGTAAGGTGGGGTTTCACCCCACCTGCCCTAGACCCGCGCCAGCACCGCCTCGGCATCGACCGCCCCGATCGCCCCCGCCACGCCGCCGCGCGCGTCCAGGCGGGTGGCCAGCCATTCCCCGGCCAGCGGGCTGCCGTCGATCATCGCCGCCCCGGTCAGAAGCATTGCCAGCGACTCGGCGAACCAGCGCGCCTCGGCCTCGGGCACCACGCCGGGCCAGCGCGACCGATGCGCGGCCAGCGCCGCGTCAAAGCGCGTGTCCAGCCCTCGCGCGGCCTCCAGCCTTGCCGCCAGTTGCGCGCCCGCCTCGGGCTCGCGGTGCAGGGTGCGCAGGATGTCGAGGCAGATCACATTGCCCGACCCCTCCCAGATCGAATTGAGCGGCGCCTCGCGGTAGAGCATGGGCAGGGGCGTGTCCTCGACGTATCCCATCCCGCCAAGGCATTCCATGCATTCGTAAATCATCCCCGGCGCGCGCTTGTTCGAGACGAATTTCGCCAGCGCCACGGCAAGGCGCGCATAGGGCCTGCGCGCCGGGTCGTCAAACGCCCGCGCCACGTCCAGCGCCAAGAGCAAGGCCCCCTCGGATTCGAGCGCAAGATCGGCCAGCACCGCGCGCATCAGGGGCTGGTCGATCAACCGTCGCTGGAACACCGAGCGCCCGCGCGCCCAATGCACCGCTTCGGCCAGCGCCGCGCGCATCAGCCCGGCCGGCGCCATCGCGGTATCGAGGCGCGTGTGGTGCACCATCTCGATGATCGTCTGCACGCCGCGTCCGGGCTCGCCCAGTTGCCGCGCATGGGTGCCGTCGTATTCCACCTCGCTGGAGGCATTGGCGCGGTTGCCCAGCTTGTCCTTGAGCCGAAGAAGGGTGAAGGGGTTGCGCGTGCCGTCGGGCAGCCAGCGCGGCACCAGAAAGCAGGTGATCCCCTGCGGCAGTTGCGCCAGCGTCAGGAAACCGTCGCACATCGGCGCCGAGCAGAACCATTTGTGGCCGTAAAGCCGGAACCCCTCGCCATCCGCCACCGCCCGGGTGGAATTGGCGCGAACGTCCGAGCCGCCCTGCTTTTCCGTCATCGCCATGCCGAGGGTGGCGGCGGCCTTGCGCTCGACGCTGAGGCGCGCGGGATCATAGGCCCGCGCCGTCAGCCGTGGCACCCAGAGCGCGGCCAGCGCCGGATCGGCCGCCAGCGCGGGCACGGCGGCATAGGTCATGGTCATCGGGCAGCAGACGCCGGGTTCGATCTGGCTGAGCAGATAGTTGATCGCCGCGTGTTTCAGGTGGCTGCCGGTGCCGTCCCAGGCCGTCGCCGCATAGCCCGCCCCCAGCCCCAGCGCCATCAGTCTGTGATAGCCGGGGTGGAAATGCACCTCGTCGATGCGCCGCCCGCCGCGATCGAACAGGCGCAGTTCCGGCAGGCGGGTCTGGGCGTCGCGGGCGGCCTCGCGGATGTCCGGCGTGGCGAGGGCCGCGCCCAGTGCGACCAGATCGGCGTCTTTTGCAAGGTCAGCCCCGAGGGCGCCGCGCAGGGCGGCATCCTCGGCAAAGGGGTTGCGCATCAGGGGCACGGGTTGGTTGAACACCTCATGCGTGCCCAGATGGGAACGGGGTTGCGACTGGGTCATGGCGATCCTCCCTGCCCCCAGCCTGCGCACGCCTTGCGAGTCGGGCAAGCGTGACCCCGCGTCGGTGGCTACGGGGTTTTCAGGCCGCCCGCAGTGTGGCAGGATGGGCGCAAGGCCCGGTCAGAGGCCAGCGAGCAGCCATGACGCGAAAACGCCCCGGATTTGGTCCGGTCCTCTATTTTGCGATTGCGGGCACCTTTGGTGTCTATCTGACCTTTGCCGCCGTGCAGGGCGAATATGGCATGTTCCGCCGCATCCAGATCGAGGCCGACGCGGCGCAGTTGCGCATCGAGCGGGACCGGTTGCGCGCCGAGGTGGCGCAGATCGAGAACCTGACGCGGCGGCTGTCGGACCAATACCTGGATCTGGACCTGCTGGACCAGCAATTGCGCGACGTGCTGGGCTATGTGCGCGCGGACGAACTGGTCCTGCGCTGAGGGTTTGACGGATCGGTGCCCGAGGCAGAGTCCCGTGCGGCGTCAGGCTGCGCCGGACGCCGTACCGACAGGGCGTAGCCCCCTAAGATCGCTGCAAAACCCCGGACGCGGCCGCAAAACACACTCGCTTTTTTGCGTCCCGTCGTGTAGAAGATCGTTTAATACTAAACCATTTTCGTCGCAACCAGGGGGAGGCGCCGGTGGCCACCAAGAAAACGACAGAAAAATCAAATATTTCTGCTGATGAGCTGCTGAAGTATTACCGCGACATGCTGCTGATCCGTCGATTCGAGGAAAAAGCAGGCCAGCTTTACGGCATGGGGCTGATCGGCGGGTTCTGCCACCTCTACATCGGGCAAGAGGCGGTGGTTGTCGGACTGGAAGCCGCCGCCAAGGATGGGGACAAGCGCATCACCAGCTATCGCGACCACGGCCACATGCTGGTCTGCGGCATGGACCCGAAGGGCGTGATGGCGGAACTGACCGGGCGCTCGGGCGGCTATTCCAAGGGCAAGGGCGGCTCGATGCACATGTTCAGCCGCGAGAAGCATTTCTACGGCGGGCACGGGATTGTCGGCGCGCAGGTGCCGCTGGGCGCGGGACTGGCGTTCTCGGACCGCTACAAGGGCAATGACAACGTCACCTTCACCTATTTCGGCGACGGCGCGGCGAACCAGGGCCAGGTCTACGAGACCTACAACATGGCGCAGCTCTGGAACCTGCCGGTGATCTTCGTCATCGAGAACAACCAGTATGCGATGGGCACCTCGACCAAACGGTCGACCAAGTCGCCGAACCTGTGGGAACGCGGTGCCGCTTACGGCATCAAGGGCGAGATGGTCGACGGCATGGACGTGCTGGCCGTCAAGGCCGCCGCCGAAAAGGCCATCGCGGCCTGCCGAGCGGGCGACGGGCCCTATATCCTGGAAATGATGACCTATCGCTATCGTGGCCATTCGATGTCGGACCCGGCCAAGTATCGCACCCGCGAAGAGGTCGAGAAGATGCGCAGCGAGCGCGACGCCATCGAACGCGTGCGCGAGTTGCTGTTGACCGGGGGGCTGGCCAGCGACGATGACCTGAAGGCCATCGACAAGGAGATCAAGGCCATCGTCAACGAGGCCGCGGAATTCTCCAAAGACAGCCCCGAGCCCGCGCTGAGCGAGCTCTGGACCGATATCTACGCCTGAGGGGGGAACCAGATGGCAACGCAGATCCTGATGCCCGCGCTCTCGCCGACGATGGAAGAGGGCACGCTGGCCAAGTGGCTGGTCAAAGAGGGCGACGTGGTGAAATCCGGCCAGATCCTGGCCGAGATCGAAACCGACAAGGCGACGATGGAATTCGAGGCGGTTGACGAAGGCATCGTCGGCAAGCTTCTGGTCGAGGCCGGAACCGAAGGGGTCAAGGTCAACACCCCGATCGCCGTGCTGGTCGAAGAGGGCGAAAGCGCCGAGGCCGCACCAGCGCCCAAGGCTGTCCCTGCCCCCGTGGCCGCCCCTGTGGCCGCCACCCCGGTCGCCGCGGTCGCCGCTGCCCCGGTCGCCGAGGTCATTCCGGCCACCCCGGACTGGCCCGAGGGCACGCCGATGAAGTCGATGACCGTGCGCGAGGCCCTGCGCGAGGCGATGGCCGAAGAAATGCGGGGCAATCCGAATGTCTTCCTGATGGGCGAGGAAGTCGGCGAATATCAGGGCGCCTACAAGATCAGCCAAGGGTTGCTCGATGAATTCGGCGCCCGTCGCGTGATCGACACGCCGATCACCGAAATCGGCTTTGCCGGGATCGCGGTCGGTGCGGCCTGGGGTGGGCTGAACCCGATTGTCGAATTCATGACCTTCAACTTTGCCATGCAGGCGATTGACCACCTCATCAACTCGGCGGCCAAGACGAACTATATGTCCGGCGGGCAGTTGCCCTGCCCCATCGTGTTCCGGGGTCCGAACGGCGCCGCCGCGCGCGTCGGCGCGCAACACAGCCAGTGCTATGCCGCGTGGTATTCGCATATCCCGGGGCTGAAGGTGGTGATGCCCTATTCGGCGGCGGACGCGAAGGGCCTGCTGAAGTCGGCCATCCGCGATCCGAGCCCGGTGGTGTTCCTGGAGAACGAGATCCTCTATGGCCGCACCTTCGAAGTGCCGGACGTGGCCGATTTCACCGTGCCGATCGGCAAGGCCCGCATCGCGCGGCCCGGCAAGGATGTGACCATCGTCAGCTTTGGCATCGGCATGACCTATGCGCTCGAGGCCGCCGAACGGCTGGCCAAGGACGGGATCGAGGCCGAAGTCGTCGACCTGCGCACGATCCGCCCGATGGACACGGCAGCGATCCTCGCCTCGGTGCGCAAGACGAACCGGCTGGTCACCGTCGAGGAAGGCTTCCCGCAATCCTCGGTCGGCAATTTCATCACGTCGGTCGTGATGGAGCAGGCCTTTGACGATCTGGACGCACCGGTGATCAACCTGTGCGGCAAGGACGTGCCGATGCCCTATGCGGCGAACCTTGAAAAACTGGCGCTGGTGACCACTGACGAGGTTGTCGCCGCCGTGAAAAAAGTCACCTACCGCTGAGGAGGCCGTGATGCCCGTGGAAATCCTGATGCCCGCGCTCTCGCCCACCATGGAGGAGGGGACGCTGGCCAAATGGCTGGTCAAGGAGGGGGAGGCGGTGAAATCCGGCCAGATCCTCGCCGAGATCGAAACCGACAAGGCGACGATGGAATTCGAAGCCGTCGACGAAGGCGTGATGGGCAAGATCCTGATCGCCGCCGGCACCGAGGGGGTCAAGGTCAACACCCCCATCGCGCTGTTGCTGGAGGATGGCGAAAGCGCCGATGCGGTGGTCGCGCCAAAGGCAGCGGCCCCCGCCCCGGCCCCCGCTGCGGCGGTCGCCCCCCCGGCCGCGGC
>CALEZJ010000490.1 GCA_937927885.1 uncultured Paracoccaceae bacterium
CCCCGTCGAGGGGCCTCGCGCCCGGCGGGTTGCCACCCGCACCCGCCCGGGAGGGTTTTCCACCCTCCCGGACCCACCCGAGGATATTTGAGGACAGATGAAACAGCCGCCCTTCGTCTGTCCTCAAATATCCTCAGGGGGGTGAGGCCGAAGGTCGAGGGGGGCAGAATGCCCCCCTTTCCTTACAACCCGATCGGCGCGACCAGCGCGCGCAGGGCGGCAAGCGGGTCATCGCCCCGCCAGAGTTCTTCGCCGAAGGCCAGAAAATCGGTGACCGGCGCAAGGCTTTCCACCAGCGCCGGGGTCAGGGCGCCTTCGGCGACGACGGGGACTTCGATCATTTCGGACCACCAGGCAAAGAGGTCGCGTTCGGCCCGCGCGCCGGTTCCCAGCGCGGTTTCACCCACGGGGGCAAAGCTGACATAATCCGCCCCGGCCTCGGCCGCGTTGATCCCGTCATGGCGCGAGGCGCCACAGGCGGCACCGATGATCGTATCCTCGCCCAGCAGTTTGCGCAATTTGCGCAGGTCGCGCGCGCCTTCGGGCAGGTGGACACCGTCGAGGCCCAACCGCTCGACCATGCCGACATGACGTTCGATCACCAGCGCGATGTCGCGGGCATGGGCGAGGTCGCGCAGCACATCGGCGGCGCGGGCGATGGACTCCTCGTCGTTGCCCGCCATCGCCAGGCGCACGCAGGCCACCGGCACCGCATCGAGAAGCGGTGCGAGGCGCGGGGCAAAGACATCGGGATCAAAGGCCGCGGGGGTCACCAGATAGATCTGCGGGCGGTCGGGCTGGTCGGTCATGGTCTCTCTCGCATGGGGCAGGCGCCCTGATTAGCCCCGCCGGGACAGGGGCGCAATGCGCCTCAATTGCCCGCCGAGGCCATCTTTCGTCCCGCCAGCGTGCGTTCCAGCCAACCCAGTTCCATCTCGGGGACCGAGGACAGCAGGAGGTCGGTATAATCGTCGAAGGGCGGTGCCAGCACATCGCTTTTCTGGCCGTAGCGCACCACCGCGCCCTTGAACATCACGGCGATCTTGTCGGAAATCGCCCGCACGGTCGCAAGGTCATGGGTGATGAAGAGATAGGCCACATGGGCCTCGGCCTGAAGGTTCAGCAGCAGTTTCAGGATGCCATCCGCCACCAGCGGATCCAGCGCCGATGTCACCTCGTCGCAGATGATCAGCTTGGGCTTCGCAGCCAGCGCGCGGGCGATGCAGACGCGCTGCTTCTGCCCGCCGGACAATTCGGCGGGGTAGCGGTCGGCAAAGCCCTTGCCCATCT
>CALEZJ010000491.1 GCA_937927885.1 uncultured Paracoccaceae bacterium
GATCTGCGAGGCCTGCAACCAGCCGCATGCCGACTGGCAGGCGCTGTGCGGCCATTGCGGCGCCTTCGACACGCTGGCCTGGACGCAGGCCGCTGAGGGCGCCACGCCCGAGGCCAGCGGGGCGGCGATGCTGCCGCTGATCGTCGGCACCCTGCCCGCGGCCCCCACGCCCATTCCCGAGGCCGAGGCGGTCGAGGACGATCCCGACGACCGCCTGCCCGATGAGGTTGCGCCCCCGGAGCCCCCGGCCCCCGTGACCGAGCGCCCGGCGGCGCAGGTGATCGATCTGGACCAGACGCGACGGATGGGGCTGTAGGCGCGGGGCCATGGCTGGGGGCGGCAATGGAGAAAAAAGGGGCTGGAACCGCCCCCGCCCCGGTGCTAAGAACCGCGCCACCAGAGGGACCGGGCACCGCCCGGCCCCGGGCACCGTGCCGGTGTAGCTCAGCTGGTAGAGCAACGCATTCGTAATGCGTGGGTCGGGGGTTCGAGTCCCTTCACCGGCACCATTATTTCAGAAAATTGGCTTGCAAACAGGCACTTGTTCGATGTGTCCGTTTTCGGCTCCCGTTTCGGTCCACCCTTGAAATCCGGAACGGGCGCGATGGTTGAGGTGGTCCCCTGCCAACGGAGAGCTTGCCAGGCTTGCCGCCAACGAAGACGAACAGCGTGGCGTGGCGAACGCCATGGGCACCAGGCAACCAACCCTCATCGCGATGGAGAAGCCCTTCACTGGCTCTCTGCCTCGTTTGGCCCGGTCTTTGCGTAGCGCAGGGCGACCGGTCGTGTTGTTCTTTGCAACGTATTGCCAGATTTCCTTGCCACAAGGGTTTTGCCACCGGCGATCAGGACGCAACGACCGCCACATGAGCGCGGATCGACCCGTTCCATTCCGGCCAGGTCAGATAAAGGGTTGATCGACGGGGTGAATTGCTTACTATCCTGATGGCAATTGTATGAAGCAGGAAGATAATCATGATCTCGATTCGGAATATGGCAGGCGTTGCAGTTGCCAGTATCGCGTTATCGGCATGCGGTGATCTTCCGGAAACGCCACTGGTTCAACCCGGCACTCAAACCGGTCAGGTCGTGTTTACAAACCCGACGCCGCGACCCGTAATCCTTTTGCAGTTCAACCCCTGCAACCAGCGGCTCATGGGTAGCCCTGATTTCGGCCCTGATCGTCTCAACGGTCGCATTGCACCAGGAGCATCACGTCAATTCACCGTGAGTGCCGGCTGCTACAATTTGCGCGCCATGACGGGTGGGGGCGGATTCTTCTCCAACAATATTGAAAATTTTCAAAACTTCACCGTCGTTCCGGGCGGAACCACGACGGTCAGCATCTGGAGGCCGTGACAGGTCTGGCTTCGGCAGGCATTCCATCGCCATCGCGTCGGCCTGTGGCAATTGGCAGACCTGTCGCGGTCAATTCCGTCCGGCACCGGGAAAAGATGGCGAGAGTCACCCGAATGGGCGGGCAAAGGGGAGGTAAATTCATGAAACGCAGCTGCGAAAGCGCGCCTGAAACACCGAAACCTCTTTGCGCGATTGCTACGGCCGCCATGCTTTTCCAATCCGGTGGCGCAATTGCGCGCGGCCGTGGCAAAGGCGAATGCAGTCAGGAGTCCTTATTAGAGGATAGTACCGCGCAGGACTTTATTTCACTATTCACAGGGTGGTCTCTGCCGCCGGTGTCCGCGCGGCGCACAGCTTTCACGTTCCGGTCCTGATGGTCATTTCGGCCCCTTCAGGCTCGGCGTTCAATGTGGAAGTTCCCGAGCGGTTCAGCAATTTGCAATGGTATCTGTCTCATGCGGGCAATACCGTGCAGATGGTTGCATTTCTTGAGCGTCAGATGACTCGCGCCGATTTTGTCGCGCTGGTCGAGAATTGTCTTTCCTACCTCCCTGAACTGGCGCTGGGCGAGGATCGGTCCGGTGAGCGCTTTTTCCTGCCGCCGAAGACCTGCGGCGAAGGGGAGATCTGGCGCTATGAGACCGTGGACGAATTGTCCCCTGACCCGACTGACGCCTTTTCACCGGCCACAGATCTGTTCGACAGAAACGACCTGCCCGCGTTTCGCGCGACGTGTCAGGTCGTTTCGGATGCATCAGACGGCGCGCCCGCAACACGGCTGCATTTCACGGCCTCGCATTCACTTGTCGAGGGGGCGGATCTGGCGGCCGTTCTGCGCGGGCGTCTGAACCGACGCGGGCGCCGGAGCGTTACGGGAAACGGGCTGTCGCGGGCAACCCGTTTTGGTCTGGCGGTCGCGGCGCCGTTTCTGGCGTGTATCCATGTGGCCATGGCCAAGGCAGAAAGGCGCAAGCCGACAGACTTTGGCTTTGCCTGTGTCGAGATGGAACGCGCCGACATCGAAGATGCCGCCAGGACGTTGAACATCAGCAAGCGCGGCCTTCTGTTTGCACTGGCCTTGTTTACCTTGGCCGGACCGGAGCCGCGCAGACGCGCCTGGCGGTTTGCCTATTCGAAGCTTCCGGCTCGCCGGATTCTCCTTGAGGATGACGATTACCTCAGCGTCCGGGTCCAGGCCATGGCGAGCAAGGGGTCAGACAGCTTTGCAGACTTCGCCCGGATGCTGGACCGCCAACTGGCCATTCAGAACGAAACCGAGGTGCTGACACATTTTCTCGCCAATCGCGTTCTGAAGGTTCAACGTCGGGTCGCGGCCGTTTTTCCGGGTCTGTATCGCGGGGCGTTCTTTGGCTTTTCACCCTATGACATGGTGCTGTCGCTCGTGCCTCCCATCGCCCCGGCCGGACCCTTTGCTGTCCTGGCAGGGGCGCGGATTCTTGGCGGGTCTTATACCGGCTCGGTTCCCGGGGTCATCTATCTGTGTGACGCACAGCGCGTCTCCTGGACTTGCTGGCTGGAGCGACGGCAGGCGGACCGGCTTCAGGATCTGGCGCAACTGGCCGACAGCCTGAACATCCGACACACGATCTGGGCGCAGCCTTTGCGCGAGCCTCAGGACCGTCGATAAAGGACGTCCGACCGCTCGGCACGCCCTCCGCGCACACGCGTGGAAATCATGCGAAGCATTTCTCCATGACGTTGCACTTCGATCGAGATGGCACTCTGGCCATGGCTTCCCTGCAAGCTGAACGCCGTTTCATCGCTCGTGCCCGAAAAGAAGGGGCTCACTTCGTCGCCCGAGGCAGTCAGACGCCCGCCTTCCACGCGCCGGGGTTCCGACGATGACCGCACGAACAGTCTGAAGCTCTGGCTGCCATCTGGCCCCGCGCAAGACCCCCGCAGGTCGATGCGGCCTGTCTCGGCGGTTGACACATCGAGCCTGCACCGGATGTCCCGGATCACACCGTCAAAGTCATGGCCGGTTCCGGTGCCGCGCCAATGTCCGTCCGCTCCCACCAAAGCGTCGCCGTGTGCGGCACTGGCGAGAAATGCCGAAACCAGAACTGCTGCCAGATGTTTCATGGTCGCGGTCCTTTTCTTGCAGCCAGAAAGGCGGGAAGCAGAAAGATGTCGGCCAGGTAGGCAAGCATCATCGACCCGCAGACGATCATGCCAAACGTTGCAACCGACGGCAACAGACTGGCCTGGGTGACTGCAAGGCCGGCGATCAACAGCACCGTCGAGGCGGCAATCGGCACGCCAACCATATGCAGGCTGCGTGCGACCGCCTGGTGAGGGTCGCGCGCATGTTCGATACGATAGCGGTTCAGCATGTGAAGACTGTCATCGACCGCCACACCGAAGGCAATCGTCAGAGCAACGGCGCCGGTCATCGTCAACGCGGACTCCGTCAGCCAGAACAGGGCCTCGATTCCCAGCACGGGAATGGTATTGGCCACCAGGACCGCAAAGCCGAGCCAGAGCGATCGCGCGACCACCACGACCAGAGCGGTGACCAGCAGGATCGTCAGCACCATTCCTTGCTTGAGGGCCGTGATCATGCGCGGGATTTCCAGCGCCGCCAGATGCGACAATCCCGATACATGGGCAACATCCTGAAACCCGGCGCGCACCAGCCGCTGATCAAGATCGTCGGCACGGCGCAGACTGTCTTCTGCGGATTCTACCAGCGGTGTGGACAAGGGCAGGACGTAACGCAAGGCGTCTTCGGCAACGAAACGCCGCAAGACCGGGGGAATATCGTCGCCGTCTTCCAGTGCATCCCAGGTTTCGCCGCCGATTGCCTCAGGCAACGCAGCGCCCAGATCCTCGAACAAGGCCACGACAGGCGCAAGGGCCTGCAGATCATCCTCTGACAAGCCCGCAATGCCGTCGGGGTCTTCCAGCACCAGAAACCGCTGGCCGGTCCCTGCAAGATGCCCGGTGAGCCGGGCTTCAGCGCGGGCCACCTCGCCATCCCGCAGCAGATGTTCGTGCATCGAATGGCCCGGTACCACGGCAAGATGTCCCCATAGCGAAAAACCCAGAAGCACCACGGAGAGGCCAATCACCCAACGGCCTTTGCTGCAAAACCGCAGGGCATAGGCCAGCGGGGCGCCCAGCCAGCGTGGGGGGCTGGGGGGCAGCCTGTCAGGCAGTTTCAGCACGACCGCAAAGGCCGGTCCAAGGCTCAGCACCACCACTGTCTGCAAGGTCAGGCCCAGCACCCCCGCCAGGGCCAGATCCTGCATGGCTCCAAAGCCAGTCAGGGCGAAGGTGCCGAAGGCGATGGCGGTGGTCAGCCCACTGAGGGTGCAGGGCGACGCCACGGCTGACCAGGCGGAAAAGATCGGATGTTCGCGCTTCATGGCAGAGGCATCACGCAGGGCCAGATAGAAATGCAGCATGTTCGTGATGCCCAACACCAGGATCAGCAAGGGGACCAGCGAAATGATGGTCGTGACGTGCAGCCCGATCGTCGCCAACACCCCCATGAACAGCACCACGCCAACCAGGGCGGGAGCCGTGCACAATACTGCTGCGCGCAACGAGCGGAAAAGCAGGCCGGCGACCAGAAGACTTGCGATGACCGCAAAGGGCATGAGGCGCAACTGGTCCTCGAGCAGCGCGCCTTGAAGGTGGCGGTATGCCTCGGGTAGGCCAATGAAGTTTGCCGTGAACGCGCCCTGCCCCAACTCTGCAACGATCTCTCCGACCTCGGCACGCGCCTGTGCGCTCAGGCCTTCGGGCGACTCCGGCATTATGACGACCAAAGTCATGTGGCGGTCTTGCGAAATCAGCTGTGCAGCCGCGTTCGACACCGCATCGAGCCGTTCCAGAAGCGCCGCCGGGCTGCTCTGCGAATCTCCTCGCAAGAGGGGCAACCCATCGCCTGGATCGGGTATGGAAAAGACAGACAGGGCGCCGACGACACCGGGCACCAGTTGCACTTCGATCACGATATCGCGGAAGGCGTCAAACCGGTCTGCACGACCGAGGTCATCGGTTTCCAGCAGCAGCACCTCATCGCTTGAGAACGGCCGGAATGATGTTTGCAGTTCGGTGAACTGTTCATAGGCAACGCTGTCGCTTCGCAGCAGTTCCACCAGATCGCCATCGAAGTCCAGAGTCCGGACGATCGCGATCACCGCCCCCAGTATCAGCGCCGATGCCAGAGCAAGGAGGCCGTAAGCCCTTCGCCGCGCGTGGGTGATCCCGGAATGGGGTGCTTCGGAGCGGGCCTTGGCCATGTCAGGGCAGCGGGGTCATTGCGCCGCCAGACAGCACCGCCTGTGCCATGAAGACCGAAACGCAGGGATGTTCCCCGAATTTCAACTGTGGCACGAAGCCGATCCTGGATTGCCCATTCATCGGAAGACCATGCCACTTTGCTCGCTTCCGGGACAAGCCTTTATTTCCTCCGCAGCGCTCTGTGTCGGCGGGGCTAGGCAACATCGACGCAAAACCTGTTCGCAACGGGCCAGTCGAGACGCCGACGATCGCGCGGTAGGTCGGGTTGTCGTCGTTGCAGGCGATGGTTTCGAGACGTTCCGGGTCTTCGCCCAGCAAGTTGCCGCCCCGGTCGGCATGACCGCATGCTGCCCGAAGTGCCGTCGCGCCATCTCCGGGGCGGGGATATGGCGCGCGGACAGCGCGGTGGCTAGCGCATCTGAAACAACTCCTGATGAAAGCGCGTCACCGGCACACCATGCGCCGTCATGTCCTTGCGGATGGCGTGGCCAAAGCCCTCGGGGCCGCAGAACCAGATGCTGGCCGCGCGCCAGTCCGGCACCGCGGCGCGGATGCGCTCGCCGGTCAGCAGCCCGTCGCGGGCGTCGATCAGCAGGTGAAACGTGACACCCGCCGCCTTGGCATCGGCGCGCAGCCTTTCGAGTGCCGCCTCGTCGACCTCGGCGGTGGTGTGGAAAAGGTGGATGACCTTGTCGGTCCTGCCCCCTTGCCGTACCCGCTCCTGCATGGCGCCGATGAAGGGCGTGATGCCGATGCCGCCGCCGATCCAGATCTGCGCGGGGCAATCGTCGTCAAAGGTGAAGCATCCATAGGGGCCTTCGACCGTCACCGTCTGACCGACTGTCAGCCGCGCGCCAAGCTGCGACGTATAGTCGCCCAGCGCCTTGGTGACGAACTTGATGCGCCGACTGACCGGGTCCCAGGCCGAGGCGATCGTATAGGGATGCGGCCCTTCGCGAAGATCCGAGGTGACGAAGGCGAATTGCCCGGGCCGGTGCCCCGGCCACCCTGCCCCGAGCGTGATCAGCTTTTCGAGGGAGTGAACACCGGGGAAGCGGGTCAGTTCGGTCAGCTGGCCGGAAATCCGCCGCCCAGCGCCGATCCGGCCCAGGATCGAGATCACGGCCGCGTAGCTTCCCGCCACGAGCAGCACCGCCAGAACGATCCCGACCGGTTGGGTCCAATAGCTGAAATCGGTCAGGATGATCGTGTGGAAGGCCAGTGCCAGATAGATCGCCGCCATGAGGCGATGCAGTCGGCGGAACACGCCATAGGGCACCAGCCGCACCAGCGCCACGACGATCAGCGCGACGGCGGCGTAAAAGGCCCATTCGCCCACGATCTCGGCGGTGCCGCGATACCCGGCCAGGACGGCCGCGACCGGGTCCTCGATCGGGGGGCGCGGCCCACGCTGCGGGCGTCCCGCAAGGCCCCAGCCGATCGCCCATTTCGGCCCCTCGACCCACAGCCAGTGCGTGACCGAGAGGACCAGACCGCCGATGCCCAGCCATTTGTGCAGGCGGTAGACCTTGTCCAGCCCGTCCAGCGCGCGTTCCGGCCAGCGCGGGCGCAGCGACAGGACCATCGCGACGCTCATCATCGCGATGGCGAGAAGACCGCTGTATTGCAGCATGAACCCGCGCAGGGCAAAGAGACCCTGGACCGCGAAGACGCCGGGCGCGGCTGCAAGCCACAGGGCCGTCAGCAGCGCAAGGCCAGACCAGAACACCAGCTTGATCCGTAGCATTCTTTCCCCCGGAAACGACGATCCGACCCGGACCCGCCCGCTGTGCCCGTTTCACGCGGCGCGGAGCGGTTTCCGTCGTCACGCGGCATAGCATGAAAACCCCGGCGCCGTCCCGCAGGTCGGGGAGGGCCGGATGGGCGTCGCGCGGCGGGCGCGCTGGGGGGGCCTACTCGCGACGCAGGGCTTCGATCGGGTCCAGCCGGGCCGCCCGGCGGGCGGGGAAATAGCCGAAGAGGACCCCGACCAGCGCCGAAAAGGCGAAGGCCATCACCACCACGACCGGATCGGGGGTGAAGGGGATTGCCATGAAATGCGCGGCCACGGCCGCCAGGGCGAGGCCCACGACGGACCCGAGGATGCCGCCCAGCAACGACAGCACCACCGCCTCGACGAGAAACTGCAACAGGACCTGACGGCTTTGCGCGCCGACCGCGAGGCGAATGCCGATCTCGCGCGTGCGTTCGGTGACGCTGACCAGCATGATGTTCATGATCCCGATGCCGCCGACCAGAAGGCTGACCGCCGCCACCGCCGCCAGCAGGCCGGTCAGCACCCCGGTTATCTGCGTCAGCATCGAGGCGAGTTGCTTCATGTCCAGCACCGAGAAATCATCCTCCTCTGCGGGTCCGATCCGGCGCAGATCGCGCAGGAGGTAGGTGATTTCGGTCGTGGCGTCCTCGGTGGCGACGCCGTCGGCGACCCGGACATAGATCGTGCCGACATCGGTGTTGCCGACGATGCGGCGCTGGAAGGTTCGGATCGGCATCAAGAGCACGTCGTCCTGATCGCTGCCGAAGGAGGACGCGCCGCGGGCGGTCAGCACGCCGATCACCTCGCAACTCAGCGACTCGAGCCGCAGCGACTGGCCCACCGGGTCGGCGTCGCCGAAGATCTGCTGGCGCACGGTCTCGCCCAGGATGCAGACGGCGGCGCCCGCGCGCGCTTCGGCATCGGCAAAGTTGCGGCCCAGCGCCAGCGGCCAGTCCGACGCCTCCAGATAGCGCGCGTCGGTGGCGGTGATCTGGGTGCGGTGGTTCTCGCCCCCGGCGACGACGGTGGTCGACCCGCTGGAGACCGGCGCCGCGGTCGCGATCTGCGGCACCGCGTCGATCAGCCGGTCGACATCGCGCAACGTGAACGACCGCGGCTGCGCCCCGCCCGAGATGTTCGACGGTGGCCCCATGGCAGTCCGGCCCGGCCGCACCATCAGGATATTGGTGCCCAGCCTGGCCACATCCGCCGTGACCTGCGCGGACGATCCCTGGCCGACCGTCACCATGGTGATCACCGAGGCGACGCCGATGACGATGCCCAGCACTGTCAGGAACGACCTGAGCGCGTTGCGAAAGATCGCCCGGATCGCCAGCCGCGCCGTTTCCCACACCATCTCAGGCCGCCTTCCCGGTGCGCTTGTCGCTGCTGATGCGACCGTCGACCATCCAGATGACGCGGTCGGCATAGGCGGCCATGTCGTCCTCGTGGGTCACCATCACGATGGTCAGTTCGCGTTCGGCGCGGATGCGGCACAGCAAGTCCATGATCTCGACCGAACGCCGGGTGTCCAGATTGCCCGTCGGCTCGTCGGCGAGGATCACGCGCGGATCGCCGGCCAGCGCGCGCGCGATGGCCACCCGCTGCTGCTGACCGCCCGACAGTTCCGAGGGGTCATGACGCTCGCGCCCCTTCAGGCCGACCATCTCCAGGGCCTGCAGCGACCGCGCGATCCGTTCGTCGCGGGGCAGACCCTTGTAGATCAGCGGCAGTTCGACGTTGTCCAGTGCCGAGGTCCGGGGCAACAGATTGTAGCCCTGAAAGATGAACCCCAGATAATGCCGCCGCAAGAGCGCCCGCTGGTCCTGGGTCAACCCCGCGATTTCGACCCCGTCGAACAGGTAATGCCCCGACGTCG
This sequence comes from uncultured Paracoccaceae bacterium, assembly GCA_937927885.1. GTDB lineage: Bacteria > Pseudomonadota > Alphaproteobacteria > Rhodobacterales > Rhodobacteraceae > Pararhodobacter. Next base: position 9,288 of record CALEZJ010000491.1, read on the forward strand.
GCCGGTCCAGACAGCCCAGCACGTTCAGGGCGGTGGACTTGCCCGATCCGCTGGGTCCCATGATCGCCACGAACTCGCCCCGCGCGATGTCGAGATCGATTCCGTCCAGCGCCCGCACCTCGTTGGCGCCGTGGCCATAGACCCGGGTGACGCCGCGCAGCCGGATCAGCGGCGGATCCTCGGCCATCTCAACCGTCCTGCCGCAGGATCACGAGGTCGCCTTCGGCAAGCGCCCCGCTGCGGATCTCGGTCACACGGCCGTCCGTGTCGCCGGGCTCGACCGCAATCTCGACCGCGATCCCGTTGCGCAGGACCCACACGGACCGCGTCGCATGCGGAAGGGTGATCTGGCCGGGTCGGCGCGGCATCAGCAGCCCCAGCAGGCCGCTGCGCGATTCGTCCCCGCCGCTGTCGGCGGAGGTCTGCGGCGGCCGGAACCTGAGAGCCGCGTTGGGCACCAGAAGCGCGTCCTCGACCCGGTGCACCACGATCCGGGCGGTCGCCGTCATGCCCGGGCGCAGCGACATGTCGGCGTTGTCGACGGCGAGGGTGGCCAGATAGGTCACCACGCCGTCCCGCACCTCGGGCGCGTAGCGCACCGTTTCGATCGTGGCGGGAAAATCCCGCTGGTCATAGGCATCGACCGTGAAGGACGCCGGATTGCCGGGTGCAAGACGCCCGATATCGGCCTCGTCCACGGCGACCTGCAATTCCATCCGGGTCAGGTCCTCGGCGATCGAGAACAGCACCGGCGCGGCCAGCGACGCGGCGACGATCTGGCCGGTATCCGCCTGTCGGTCCAGCACCACGCCGTCGATGGGCGAGCAGATGCACGCCTTGGCAAGCTCGGATTCGGCGAGGTGCAGGTTGGCGGTGGACAGGGCCTCGTCCGCCCGCGCGACCTGCAATTCGGCCAGCGCCCGATCGAGGCTTGCTTGCGCGCTCCGCACGCTCTGGTGGCTGGCGAGGCCACGCTGGTCCAGTTGGGTGATCACCTCGTGGTTCGCCCGCGCCTCGGACAGGTTGGCCTGCGCGCGGGCCACGCCCGCCTGGGCCGCCAGCAGGGCCGCGCGCTGCACGGCGACCCGCGCCTCGAGGCTGGTGGTATCGAGCCGTGCCAGAACCTGGCCTGTGCGGACGATGTCGTTGAAATCGGCCAGAACCTCGACGAGGATCCCGGACAATTCGCTCGAGACGTCGACCATGTTGGTGGGCTGCACCGACCCGGTGGCGGTCACCGTCACCTCCAGATCGCCCCGGATCACCGCCTGCGTGGCATAGACC
>CALEZJ010000492.1 GCA_937927885.1 uncultured Paracoccaceae bacterium
CATCTATGTGGCGCAAAGCCGTCAGGCCCAGCAAGCCGCCGAGGCCGCCGCTGCGGCCGCGCAGGTCGAGGCCGAGCGCGTCGCCCGCGAAGCCGCCGAGCGCGCCGCTGCCGAAGCCGCTGCTGCCGCCGCCGCTGCCGCCGCTGCTGCCGAGGCTGCCGCCGCCGAAGCCGCTGCTGCCGAGGCTGCCGCCGCCGAAGCCGCTGCTGCCGAAGCCGCTGCTGCCGAAGCTGCCGCTGCGGAAGCTGCTGCCGCCGAGGCTGCCGCTGCCGAAACCGCCGCCGCCGAAGCCGCTGCCGCTCAGGCGCGCGCCGATCTCTCCACCCTCTTCACGCCCGAGGGCTTCGACTTTGACCGCGCCCTCGCCGCTGTCGAAGGCTCGGACATGAACGCCCTCAGCAAGGCCACCGCGCGGACCGCTCTGGAAGGCGCGCGGGACAACCCGACGCTGCTCGACGCCGCACTGACCCAGGTGCGCGGGCTTCTGGGCCTCTGACGCGCCCCGACAGACGAAAAAGGCCCCCGCATCGCGGGGGCCTTTTTTCATCGGACGCGCGATCGCCCGGGCTCAGATCCCGTCGCCGACGAACGCCTTTTCGACCACATATTCGCGCGGTTCCGAATTCGCCCCCTCGCGCAGGCCGAACCCTTCCAGCACCGCCTTCACGTCGATGTTGAACGCCAGCGATCCGCAGACCATGGCGCGGTCATGCGCCGGGTCCATCGGCGCCAGCCCCAGATCGGCGAACACCTTGCCCGAGGTCAGGTTGTCGGTGATCCGCCCCATGTGCGCCGAGTCCTCGCGCGTGGTGGTCGGGTAATAGAGCAGCTTGCCCGCCACCATCTCGCCGATCAGCGGGTCGTCCTGAAGGCTTTCCACCAGCTGCCGCCCGTAGTCCAGTTCCGCCACCTCGCGGCAGGTGTGCATCATGATGACCTGATCGTATTTCTCATAGGTCTCGGGGTCGCGCATCAGACTGGCAAAGGGGGCAATCCCGGTGCCGGTGGCCAGAAACCAGACCCGCTTGCCCGGCAACAGCGCGTCATGCACCAGCGTGCCGACGGGCTTGGGGCGCAGGATGATCGGATCGCCCGGCTGGATGTGTTGCAGCTTCGAGGTCAGCGGGCCATCCGGCACCTTGATCGAATAGAATTCCAGCTCCTCGTCCCAACTGGGCGAGGCGATGGAATAGGCGCGCAGCAGCGGTTTGCCGCGCTCGTCCAGCAGGCCGATCATCACGAATTCGCCCGAGCGGAACCGAAGGCTCTGCGGGCGCGTGCAGCGAAACGAGAACAGCCGGTCGGTCCAGTGCGTGACACTGGTCACGGTCTGCGCGTCGGGCAGGGTCTTGATCGGCGGGGTCGGGTCGAGCGGAATCGGGGCGGCGTCGGTCATCGGCAAACTCGCATCAGCTATGCGCCCTTCTAGGCCGGATGGCGGAAAAACGAAACCCCGGCAACAGGGGCGTGCGGCAGCGCACCGCAGCGCTGGCCAAAGACCCTAACCCCGCGGCGCCACGCCGCCCGGTCCCGGCGCGGGTTTCCACGAAGCCGGGGGCTGCCAGCCGCGCTCATAGCGCCAATGCTCGGCCGGTTGCATGCGCGCCTGATCGCGGTCCAGTTCCACCTCGTCAAAGCCCGACCGGCGCAACAGCGTGTAGAGCCGCGCCAGCACCGCGCCATGCGCCCTGAGCCGACCGACATAGCCCCGCGCCCTGATCTCGCGCGCCAGATCCAGCGCCGCGGTATCGCCAAAGTGCCGCAACCGCACCCGCACCAGCGACAGTTGCGGCAGCAGCCTGCACAACCGGTCCCAGTCGTGGCGCGACAGCGCGGGCGACGACAGGTCCACCCCCGCCGGTTCCTGCCGACAGGGCTGGTCGGCCAGCGCCGCCAGCGGCACATAGCCCCAGGCCCAGTCGTCCATCCGAAATCCCGTATCGCTGACCAGTACAGCCATGGCCACCTCCGTTGTCCTGAGGGCCAGAGTGCACGCCCGCGCGGCCTGTCACCATGACAAGGATCAAGTCACCCGCGCGACAGGATGCGTTCGGCCCCCAGCCAGCCCATCAGGATCGCGGGGGCATTGGTGTTGCCGCCGATCAGCGTCGGAAAGGCCGAGGCGTCACAAACCCGCAACCCCTCGACCCCGCGCACGCGCAGCGCGGCATCGACAACCGAAGTCGCCGCATCCGCCCCCATCCGCGCCGTGCAGGACGGATGATACACCGTGCCCGAACGCTGGCGGAAATCGTGGATCAGGTCCGCGTCCGAGGTCACGGCGGGCCCCGGGCGCAATTCCTCGGCCACCAGCGGGCGGAACGGGTCCTGCGCCGCGATGACGCGCAGGAATTTCACCGCCGCCAGCATCTCGGCCACGTCCTGATCGGTGGAAAAGGCATTGGCGACGATGCGCGGCGGCGCCAGCGGGTCGGGGCTGGCCAGCTCGATCCGGCCCCGGCTGGTGGGACGGCAATTCGACAGCCCGATGGACAGGCCCGGGAACGGATCGGGCGACAGCACCGGCCGCTCGCCCTCGCGCGGCATCAGCGTGGAAAAGGCCTGAAAATAAAGCTGCATGTTGGGGCGCGCCAGATCGGGAGAAGTGCGGAAAAACCCCCCGCCGTGATTGATCGACACGCCCAGCGGCCCGCCCCCGGTCAACAGATACCGCATCCCGACCCAGGCCTTGCCCCACCAGGGGCGCAGGATGTCGTTCATCGTCGGCACCTTCATGCGCCAGGTATAGTTGATGCCCTGATGGTCGTTCAGATGCGCGCCGACATTGGGCTGGTCGTGCAGCACCGCCACGCCCTGCCCGGCCAGCATCGCCCCGGGACCGATCCCCGACAGCATCAGCAGTTGCGGCGTGTTGATGGCGCCGCCCGACAGGATCACCTCGCCCGCACGCGCGCGGTGCAGCGCCCCCTTGAGTCGGTATTCCACCCCGACCGCGCGCCGCCCCTCGAACAGCACCCGCGTCACCATCGCGCCCGTGCGCAACGCCACGCGGCCCGTCTTCAGCGCCGGACGCAGAAAGGCCCGTGCGGTCGAATTGCGCCGCCCGCCCTTGATGGTCAGCTGATAGATGCCCGCCCCCTCCTGCTCCGGCCCGTTGAAATCCGGGTTGCGCGCCAGCCCCGCCGCCGCGCAGGCCTGCAACCACGGTTCCACCAGCGGATGCGCCGGGTCACGGTTCGACCGGATGTGCAAGGGACCGCCCACCCCGCGCCAGTCGCTGGCGCCGTCGGCATTGTCCTCGATGGCGCGGTAAGCCGCGCGGGCGGCCCCGGCGCCCCAGAAGCTGTCGCCACTCGCCGCCTGCCAGTCGTCGTAATCGCTGTCATGGCCCCTGATCCAGACCATGGCGTTGATCGCCGACGACCCCCCCAGCACCTTGCCGCGCGGCCAGAAATCGCGCTGGCCGTTCAGGCCCGGGTCCGGTTCGGTGCGATAGCACCAGTTGACGGCGGGGTCATAGAAGAGCTTGCCATAGCCCAGGGGCATCTGGACATAGAACCGCCGGTCGCTGCCCCCCGCTTCCAGCACCAGCACCCGCCGCCCCGCCGCCGCCAGCCGTGCCGCCAGCACCGAGCCCGAGGACCCCGCCCCCACGATCAGGTGATCGAACTCGCCATCCATGGCCCCCCTCCCCCTTTCCCCCCCAGCCCTTGGCACGAAGCCCGCGCCAATGCTGGACGTGCCGCGACATGCCCGATACAACCGCGACATTGCCGGAGACGTGCCATGGCCCAACCCGATATCGACGCCCTCGACCGCAAGATCCTGAAAGAACTGCAAGACGACGCCAGCCAGTCGCTCGATGACATCGCGCGCAAGGCGGGATCGTCGAAAACCCCGGTCTGGAACCGCATCCGCAAGATGCGCGACATGGGCATCATCGGCCGCCAGACGGTCATTCTCGACCCCGAGGCGCTGGGGCTCGAGGCCTGCTTCTTCGTGCTGATCCGCACCTCGGAACACGCCCCCGAATGGCAGGAGCGCTTCCTCGCCTCGGTCCGCGCCCGGCCCGAAGTGCTGGAAGCGCACCGTCTGGCGGGGGATATCGACTATATCCTGAAGGTGCGGGTGGCCAATGCGCGCGCCTATGACGTGTTCTATCAGGCGCTGATCCGCGACGTGAAGATCCACAACGTCACGGCGCTCCTGTCGATGGAAGAGATCAAGTCGACCACCATCCTGCAGGTGTGACGCGCGAAAGGGGGCATACTGCCCCCCTCTTTGCTGCGCAAATTCACCCCCCTGAGGATATTTGAGGACAGATGAAAGGGCCGTCTTTTCATCTGTCCTCAAATATCCTCGGGGGTTTCCAAGGGGGTGGAAAACCCCCTTGGCGGGGCGTGGGGCTGGCCCCACCGGCGCGGGCGAGCGGCCCCCCTTCGCGGGGGCCCGAGCCCGCGCCGCCCCTCTTATCCGAAAGCGTCCGGCTCGCTCGCCTTGCGCTGGGCGACATAGGCGTTCAGCGCTTCCTCGATCCCCGGGTCCAGCGGCGGCGCCTGGAAATCGCGCAACTGCTTCTTCACCCGCACCGAGGCCAGCGTCGCGGAATCGCGCGCGCCTTCCTCGTCCCAGGTCTCGAAGGGTTTGTAGTCCAGCACATCGGTGCGCCAGAAGGCCGACTTGAAGTTCTCGCGGGTGTGCGCGCAGCCCAGGTAATGCCCGCCCGGCCCCACCTCGCGGATCGCGTCCATCGCCTGGGCATTGGCGTCGATCTCGATCCCCCGGGCCAGATGGTGCAGCGTGCCCAGCTGGTCCGCGTCCAGCACGAATTTCTCGTAGGACGACACGAGCCCCCCTTCCAGCCAGCCGCAGGCGTGCAGCATGAAGTTGACCCCCGCCAGCAGTGCCATGTTCAGGCTGTTCGCGGTTTCATAGGCCGCCTGCGCATCGGGCAGTTTCGACCCGCAGAAGGCCCCGCCCGACCGGTAGGGCAGCCCCAGCCGCCGCGCCAGTTGCCCGGCGCCATAGGTGATATGCGCGGCCTCGGGCGTGCCGAAGGTGGGCGCGCCCGAATTCATGTCGATCGAGGTGACGAAGGCGCCAAAGATCACCGGCGCGCCCTTGCGGACAAGCTGGCTATAGGCCACGCCCGCCAGCACCTCGGCCAGCACCTGGGTCAGCGTGCCCGCCACCGAAACCGGCGCCATCGCGCCGCCGACGATGAAGGGCGAGATGATCGACGCCTGGTTGTGGCGCGCATAGACCTCCATCGCGCCCATCATCGTGGAATCAAAGGTCAGCGGCGAATTGATGTTGATGAGCGAGGTCATCACCGTGTTCTGTTCGACGAAATCCTCGCCGAACAGGATCTTGGACATCTTGACCGAATCCTCGGCGCGCACCGGTTCGGTGACCGATCCCATATAGGGCTTGTCCGACAGCGTCATATGCGCCAGCAGCATGTCCAGATGGCGCTTGTTCACCGCGATGTCGGTGGGTTCGCAGACCGTGCCGCCCGAATGGTGCAGCCATTTCGACATGTAGCCCAGTTTGACGAAGTTGCGGAAATCCTCGATCGTGGCATAGCGCCGCCCGCCTTCAAGGTCGCGCACGAAGGGCGGGCCGTAAACCGGCGCCAGCACCAGCCCCTTGCCACCCACGGTGACATTGCGTTCGGGGTTGCGGGCGTGCTGGACATAGGACCCGGGCGCGGTGGCACAAAGCTGACGCGCGAGGCCGCGCGGGATGCGCACGCGCTCGCCCTGCACATCGGCGCCCGCCGCCTTCCACAGCGCCAGCGAGGCCGGGTTGTCGACGAAATTGACGCCGATTTCCTCCAGCACCGTCTCGGCATTCCACTCGATGATCTCCAGCGCCTCGGCGTTCAGGATCTCGAAATTGGGGATGTTGCGCTCGATGAATTTCGCGGTCTCGATGGACACCGCCGTGCGCTCGGCCCGCCGCGCTGCCCCGCCACCGCCGCGCGCGCGCCGCTCGGTCCTGACTTCGTTCATGCTCATCGCTCCGCAAAAGGGGTCACTCTGGGCCAAGCTCTAGGCAAATCCCCCCGCTGCCGATCAAACGGAAGCGCCCTCTGGCGGCGAAAGGCGACATTCCGCCGCTGGCTAGCGCCGCGCGCGCAGGATGCGCTGCCAGAGGGTGCCGCCAACCCACCGCGCCAGCACGAAATACAGGATGATGACCGCGAACAGCACCAGCGCCGGCATGCCGTTCAGCGAAAAGCCGGTGTCGCTGACATTGCCGGTCAGCTTGCCGATCACATAGCCGCCGATGAAGAAGACGGTGAAGAAATCGAGGATGGCGGCCAGAATGATGCGCCAGGTCGCGACTTGGGTGCTCATGGGTTCCTCCGTGTGCTGCTGGGGGCGCGCCCAGTTCACACCCGCAGCGCCCGTCTGTCCAGTGGTTCCATCCCGTGCAGCGCACCCCTGCCCGGAACGGTCCTCCCCCTTGATAATCAGGGCCACAGCGGCTAGGCGAAGCCATGACCCAGATCCAGCACGACCGCCTTCTCATCATCGACTTTGGCAGCCAGGTGACGCAGCTGATTGCGCGGCGTCTGCGCGAGCTCAGGGTCTATTGCGAAATCCACCCCTACAACAAGGTCGACGACGCCTTCCTGCGCGCCTTCGCCCCCAAGGCCGTGATCCTGTCGGGCGGCCCGGCCTCGGTCTATTGGGAGGGCGCGCCAATACCCCCCGCCGCCGTCTTCACGCTGGGTGTGCCGGTGCTGGGCATCTGCTATGGCCAGCAGGTGATGATGCATTGTCTGGGCGGCCATGTCGAAGGCGGGCATGGCACGGCGGAATTCGGCAAGGCCTTTGTCACCCCGACCGACCTGACCCATCCGTTCTTGTCCGGCTGGTTCCCGCCCGAGGCGGGCCCCCAAGCGCAGGAACAGGTCTGGATGAGCCACGGCGACCATGTGTCGAAACTGGCGCCGGGGTTCCAGGTCTACGGCACCTCGCCCAACGCGCCCTTTGCCATCACCGCGGACCCCGAGCGGCATTTCTATGCCGTGCAGTTCCACCCCGAGGTGCACCACACCCCCAAGGGCGCGAAGCTTTACGAGAATTTCGTGCGCCTGGCCGGGTTTGTCGGCGACTGGACCATGGGCGCCTACCGCGAGGAGATGATTGCCAAGATCCGCGCGCAGGTGGGGGACAAGAAGGTCATCTGCGCGCTGTCGGGCGGGGTGGACAGTTCGGTTACCGGGATCCTCTTGCATGAGGCGATTGGCGACCAGTTGACCTGCGTCTTTGTTGACCACGGGTTGCTGCGGCTGGGCGAGGCCGAGCAGGTCACCCGCATGTTCCGCGAGAATTACAACCTCAACCTGATCCACGCCGACGAAAGCGACCTGTTCCTGGGCGCGCTGGAGGGCGTCAGCGACCCCGAGGTCAAGCGCAAGACCATCGGGCGGCTCTTCATCGAGGTGTTCCAGAAATACGCCAAAGGGATCGAGGGCGCCGAGTTTCTGGCGCAGGGCACGCTCTATCCGGACGTGATCGAAAGCGTCAGCTTCTCGGGCGGCCCTTCGGTCACGATCAAGTCGCACCACAACGTCGGCGGCCTGCCGGAAAAGATGGGCCTCAAGCTGGTCGAACCCCTGCGCGAACTCTTCAAGGACGAGGTGCGCGCGCTGGGCCGCGAACTGGGCCTGCCCGAAAGCTTCATCGGCCGCCACCCCTTCCCCGGCCCCGGTCTGGCCATCCGCTGCCCCGGCGAGATCACCCGCGAAAAGCTGGACATCCTGCGCCGCGCCGATGCCGTCTATATCGACCAGATCCGCAAGCATGGCCTCTATGACGCGATCTGGCAGGCCTTCGCCGCCATCCTGCCGATGCGCACCGTGGGCGTGATGGGCGACGGGCGCACCTATGATTACGCGCTGGCCCTGCGCGCGGTGACCAGTGTCGACGGCATGACGGCGGATTACTACCCGTTCACCCACGACTTCCTGTCCGAAACCGCCACAAGGATCATCAACGAGGTCAAGGGCGTGAACCGGGTGTTCTACGACTGCACCTCGAAACCGCCGGGGACGATCGAGCTGGAATGACCCTGACCATCCGCCCCCTGACCGCCGCCGACCAGCC
>CALEZJ010000493.1 GCA_937927885.1 uncultured Paracoccaceae bacterium
GACACGCCCCCCATCACCGAGGCGGTCATCCCGGCGACATGCCCCATCGGCTCCAGCGCCAGTGCGTGCAGGTTGCCGATCAGGAACCCATGTGCGGCGAATTGCACCAGCATGAAGCCGAAGAACAGCGCGAATCCTGCGATCGGCAGGTCCAGCCCGAATCCGGCCAGCGCAATCAGGCTGGCCAGCATCTGCACCATCAGCGAGGCGCCGATCAGCCGCGCCATGCCCAGCCGCAGCACCAGTCGCGCGTTGATCAGGCTTGATGGTGCCGACAGCAGGGCGGCAAGCGCGAACCACAGGGGGAAACTCTCGGCACGGTCGAAGTCGCGGGCAAAGATCGGCGCGACGGAACTGATCCACATCAGCATGATGGTAAAGCTGAAGGTCAGCGCCGCCAGATACAGCCGCACGCGCGGATGGCTCAGCACGATGACCAGCGCCTGACCCAGCGCGCCGGGGCTCAAGGCGCGGCGCGACTCGGGGGGCAGGGTCTCGGCCCGGCGCAAGGCGATCCACAGGGCTGCGATCGCGCCGAACAGCACAAATGCCCAGAAGATCGCCCGCCAGCCAAAGAGCCCGGTCAGCGTGTCGCCGATCAGCGGCGCGACCGCGGGAACCAGCGTGAAGATCGTGACCGCAAAGGACAGGACCCGCGCCATCATCCGCCCGCTGTAGAGGTCGCGCACCAGCGCCTGCGCCACCACCCGCGGAGCCGAGGCCCCCAGCCCCTGCACGAAGCGGGCGACCAGGAGCGTGGTCATGTCCTGCGCCAGCGCCGCCGCCAGCGCGGCCAGCATGTAGACCGCGATCCCCGCCAGGATCACCCGCCGCCGCCCCAGCGCATCCGACAGCGGCCCCATGACAAAGGTTCCCAACCCCAGCCCGGCCATGAAGAGCGTGATGACGGCATGCCCCGCCTGCGGCGCTCCGGGCGCCAGATCGGCATTGATCGGCAGCAGGACCGGCAGCATGGCGTCGACCGAAAAGGCCACCGTCGCCATCAAGAGCGCGATCAGGGCGACGAACTCGCCAAATCCCATCGGTTTCTTCATCAGGCGGCGGCGATCTTGTCGATAAGATCCAGCCAGGTTTCCACCGGCTGCGCGCCGTTCAGCACATAGCGCCGCCCGATCAGGAAGCCGGGCACGCCGCGCAGGCCCCTCTCGCGGATCTCGGCATCGCGCGCGCGGATCTCGTCCACGTCGGCGTCGCTGGCCAGAAGCCGCGCGATCATCGCGCTGTCCAGTCCCGCCTCGCCGGCAATCCTTGCCAGCGTGGCCGGGTCGCCGATGTCGCGCCCTTCGGCCCAGTTGGCACGAAACAGCGCGCTGACCACCGCGTGCTGGCGCCCCTCCAGCCCAGCCCAATGGACCAGCCGGTGCGCATCCAGCGTCGAGGGCATGCGGGTCATCTTGTCCAGAGCCAGAGGCAGGCCGATCTCGTCGCAGGCCTGCTGGACGGGCAGATGCAGGCGCACCACCTCCTCGGGGCTGCCAAAGCGCGCCTGCAGATACTCGCGCCGGTCCATCCCCTCGCGCGGAAGGGTCGGGTTCAGCATGTAGGGATGCCATTCGATGACAAAAGGATGGTCGGGCCGCTGCTCCAGCGCGCGTTCCAGCCGTGCCTTGCCGATATAGCACCAGGGACAGACGGGGTCGGAGAAGATGTCAAGCTTGGTGGCCATCGCGGTATCCTTCGCGCAGTGCGCGGCGGTTGATCTTGTTGTTGGCGGAACGGGGCAGGGCGTCCACGGCGATCCACAGCCGCGGTTGCTTGTAGCGCGCCAGATGGGTTTCTGCATGGGCGCGCAGCGACGCCTCGTCCGGCACCGGACCCCGGGCGACGAAGAAAAGCCCGATCACGCTGGTGGTCTCGTTGACCGGGATTTCGACGGCGGCGGATTCGGCGATGCCGGGGCAGGCATCCATCGCGCGTTCGACTTCCAGCGGCGAGACGCGAAATCCGCCCGCGTTCATCATGTCGTCGTCGCGGCCAAGGTAATGCACGGCGCCTGCGTCATCCATCAGCACGGTGTCTCCGGTCAGGAACCAGCCTTTGGCGAATTTCGCCGCCGTTTCCTCGGGCTGGCCCCAGTAACCCAGAAACAACCCGGGATCACGCGCGTCGACCGCCAGCACGCCGGCCTCGCCGCGCGAGACAGGCACCCCGTCCGGGCCCAGCACGGCGACGCATCGTCCCTCCTGCACAAAGCCCGAAGCACCCGGAGGTGCCGGTCGGGTCGGCGAGGCGGAAATGAAGGTCGACACCTCGGACATGCCCAAAGCCTCGAAGATCGGCGTGCCACTGGCCGCCTCCCAGGCGGCGCGGGTGGCCTCGGGCAGCTTCTCCCCCGCCGACAGCCCGTGGCGCAAGCGGGGCAGTGACGGCAGTTCCGCGCGCAGCATTTGCCGATAAACCCCCGGTGCCGCCGCAAAAATCGTCGCATCAAAGCGTTTGAGCAACAGCGGGAGTTGCGCAGCCCCCACCTCGGCCCCCGGGATCAGGGCGGTTGCCCCGATCGCCCAGGGGTCCATCAGGCCAGTGTCCAACGTATAGGTCCAGTTGAAGGCCCCGGCATGCATCAGCCGGTCGTCCGGCGTCAGCCCATACCAGCCCTGCCACATCATCCGCCGCGCCCAGACCGCGCGATGCGCATGCATGACCGCCCGCGCCCGCCCCGAAGTGCCCGAGGTGAAGATCAGATAGGCCAGCCGGTCGGCATCCCCCATCGCCCAGTCGCAGGCGGGAAGGGCGCGCCAGCCGGTCAGTTCCCCGGTCCCGATCCGTCGCAGCGGCAGGTCGGGCAGCGCGATTCCGGGGGCCGCGACCACGGCGACGGGGTCGATCTGGGCCGCCATCGCGGTAATTTCAGCCGTGGTCAGTTGCGACGAGGTCGGGACAGGCACCAGCCCGGCGGCAATGGCACCGAGAAAGGCGAGCGGAAAATCGACCGTGTTGCCCAGCCGCAGCAGGATGCGCGCGCCGGGGGGCAATCCCGCCTCCAGAAACCCGGTCCCGATCCCGCGCACGGCGCGGATCAGCGCGCCATAGGACCAACGCTCGGCCCCGGTCAGCGACAGAACCTGAAGCGCGATCTTGTCCGGCACCCGCGCCCCCGCCTCCAGCACCGAGGCCGCCAGATTGAAGGGCTGCGGGCAGGGGGAAAAGGGGGCGGATTCGATTAACGCGTGCATGAATTCGACCTAATCTGCCTCGGCCCGCTCGGCAAGCCCTTGTGCCCGCCCGCGCCCCCCGGACCAGGCCTGCCTCGACAAGCGAGGGCCGAGGCGCTAGATGCAACCACGTCCCGGGGGGTGCCCATGTCCGACCTGTCCAATCCGCATATCATCCGCATCGCCCGCGCCGATGGTGAAGAGGCGCTGGCCGCCCCCATCGACCTGGCCGAACGGGTGCGCAAGCTGCGCAAGGAGCGCGGCTGGACGCTGGAGCAGGCCGCGCAGGCGGCGGGGCTGGCGCGTTCGACCCTGTCGAAGATCGAGAACGGCCAGATGTCGCCGACCTATGACGGGCTGAAGAAACTGGCCGAGGGGCTGGGGATCAGCGTACCGCAGCTGTTCACCCCGCCCCGCCATTCCAGCCCCGGCGGCCGCATGACGACGACGCGCGCGGGCGAAGGCGAGGCGCATGTCACCACGACCTACGAACACGAGTTGCTCGCCGGGGCGCTAAGTCGCAAGGCGATGCTGCCCTACCGCGCGCGCATCCACGCCCGCAGGTTCGAGGATTTCGACGGCTGGGTGCGCCACGACGGCGAGGAATTCCTGTTCGTGCTGACCGGGCAGATCCGGCTGTTCACCGAATTCTATGCCCCGATCGACATGAAACGCGGGGACAGCGCCTATTACGACGCATCGATGGGGCATAATGTCATCAGCCTCAGCCCCGAGGATGCGACGATCCTCTGGGTGACCTCGCTCGCCTGAGCCGTGACTACCAGACCTGTCAGTTGCTGAACCAGCCGCGCACGACGTTTGCGCCGCCCGATATGTCGCGGCCGACGCCCTCGACCGTGTTGCAGGCCGCCAGCAAGGCCAGACACAGCACCAGCGTGTATTTCATTCCTGATACCACCATACTTCGGGGAGGAACCCTGTCCAGTCCCCATATATGGGCAAAACCTGTGGATAATGCAACCCGCGCGCCAGCGCCATCCTGCTGACCGGCGAGAACCAGAGCGGCACCGCATAACGCCCCGCCATCAGCACGCGGTCCAGCGCCTGCGCCGTGGCGGTGAAGACCTCGGCATCTTCGGTGGCCAGCATCGCGGCAATCAGCGCCTCGACGGCCGGATCGTTGACGCCCGCCCAGTTGCGGCTGCCGGGCTGGGTGACGCCCGCCGAACCCCAGTACAGGGTCTGCTCGTTGCCGGGACTCAGGGACATCAGCCGCAGCATGTGCGTCACGTCGAAATCATAGGCGTTGGTGCGCTCCACATATTGCGCGGGGTCAATCGTGTTGACCCGCGCGCTGATCCCCAGTGTGGTCAGGGCCCCGATCCAGGCGCCGGCCGCAGTCTGATAGTCGGTCTGGCCGTTTTGCAGCAGGATCTCAAAGACAAAGGCGTCGCCCGCCGCGTTGCGCAGCACTCCGGCGGCGTCCGCCTGCCAGCCCGCCTCGGCCAGCAGGGCGGTCGCAGCGCGCAGATTGCGCCGGTTCGACCGCTCGTCGCTCACCGGCAGCGTATAGCCCTCGACCGCCCCGGGCGGCAGGGTGGCGGCAAAGGGCGCCAGCGCCTCGGCCACCCGCCCCGCAGCAGCGCCTGCCGTCATGCCCAGCGTGGAATTGCCGAAATAGGACGGGATGCGCGGTTCGGCCCCGCCGGTGATCGCCCTGTTGATGGATTCGAAATCGAAAGCCAGGATAAGGGCCTCGCGCACGCGCCAGTCGGCGAAAGGCGCGCGGCGCGTGTTGAACACGAACCCCGACATGCCCGAGGGGCGCCGATGCGGGATTTCCACCCGCCGGACGCGCCCATCGGCGATGGCCGGGAAATCGTAGCTGTCAGCCCAGCGCGCGGCATTGGGTTCGCGCCAGACCGAGATCAGCCCCGCCTTGAAGGCCTCGAAGGCCACCGACATGTCGGAGTAGAATTCATAGCGGATCTCGTCCAGAT
>CALEZJ010000494.1 GCA_937927885.1 uncultured Paracoccaceae bacterium
CTGTTGAAGATGGGCGGCTATGGATTCCTGCGCTTCAGCCTGCCTATGTTCCCGGTCGCCTCGGACCTTCTGGCGCCGATGGTGCTGTGGATGTCGGCGATCGCCATTGTCTATGCCTCGCTCGTTGCGATGGTGCAGGAGGACATGAAGAAGCTCGTCGCCTATTCGTCGGTGGCGCACATGGGCTTTGTCACCATGGGCATCTTTGCCGCCAACCGGCAGGGTCTGGACGGGGCGATCTTCCAGATGATCAGCCATGGCTTCATCTCGGGCGCGTTGTTCCTTGCCGTGGGCGTGGTCTATGATCGCATGCACACGCGCGAGATCGACGCCTACGGCGGCCTTGTGAACCGCATGCCGGTCTATGCGGCGGTGTTCCTGTTGTTCACCATGGCCAATGTGGGCCTGCCGGGCACCTCGGGCTTTGTCGGCGAATTCCTGACCTTCATGGCGGTGTTCCAGGTCAACACCTGGGTTGCGCTGGTGGCGGCGACGGGGGTCGTGTTCTCGGCCGGCTATGCGCTGTGGCTCTATCGCCGGGTCGCTTTTGGCGAACTGGTCAAGGACAGCCTGAAGGGCATTTCCGACATGGACCGCCGCGAAAAGCTGCTGTTCGCGCCGCTGGTCGCCATGACCCTGCTTCTGGGCGTCTATCCGGCGCTGGTCACCGATCTCATCGGCCCCTCGACCGAGGCGCTGGTGACCCATTACAACGCGGCCCTCGGCATCGATGCCTCGAGCGGTCCCGTCACCCAAGCTGCTGCGGCCCCCGCGGCGCACAGTCACTGAAAGGCCTGCTGCGATGACTTCGGTTGATCTTTCGATCGCGCTGCCCGAAATCCTGCTGTCGCTCTGGGCGATGGTTGCACTGATGGCGGGCGCCTATTTCGGCAAGGACCGGCTGGCCCTGCCGCTGACCTGGGCCAGCGTGGCGGTGTTCCTGCTGCTGGCCGTCATGATCGGCGTGCGCGCGCCCGAGGCGCAGGGCGCCTTTGGCGGGCTGTTTGTCGACGACGGCTTTGCCCGTTTTGCCAAGGTGGCGATCCTGCTGGCCGGTGCTGCGGTGCTGGTGATGGGGATGGACTATCTCGAACGCGCCGGGATGATGAAGTTCGAATACCCGATCCTTGTCGCGCTGGCGACGGTGGGGATGATGGTGATGGTCTCGTCGGCCGATCTCATCACGCTTTACATGGGGCTCGAACTGCAATCGCTGTCGCTTTACGTGCTCGCCGCCTTCCGGCGCGACAGCGTCAAGGCGACCGAGGCGGGGCTGAAGTATTTCGTGCTGGGGGCGCTGGCCTCGGGCCTGCTGCTGTATGGCGCCTCGCTGGTCTATGGCTATGCCGGCACCACGCGGTTCGACGGGATCGCCTCGACGATCCACGACGGGCGGCTGTCGGTGGGGCTGTTGATGGGCCTTGCGTTCATGCTGGCGGGGCTGGCGTTCAAGGTCTCGGCCGTGCCCTTCCACATGTGGACGCCGGACGTCTACGAGGGATCGCCCACGCCGGTCACCGCCTTCTTTGCCACCGCGCCAAAGATCGCGGCCATGGCGCTCCTGGCGCGGCTGGTGCATGACGGCTTTGGCACGGCGCCCGGCGACTGGGCGCAGATCATCGCCTTCCTTGCCGGCGCCTCGATGGTGGTCGGCGCGGTCGGTGCGCTGGGGCAGCGCAACCTCAAGCGCCTGATGGCCTATTCCTCGATCTCGCACATGGGCTTTGCGCTTTTGGGCCTGACGGCGGGCAATCAGGCCGGGGTGCAGGCGATGCTGGTCTACATGGCGATCTATCTGACCATGTCGGTGGGGGTCTTTGCCTTCATCCTGACCATGCGGCGCGAGGGGCGGCCCGTGGTGCAGATCGACGATCTGAACATGCTGTCGGCCAGCCAGCCGGTGCAGGCGCTGGCGCTGTTGATCCTGATGTTCAGCCTGGCGGGCGTGCCGCCGTTGATCGGCTTCTGGGCCAAGTTCACGGTGCTGGCCGCCGTGATCGGCGCGGGCTGGGTCTGGCTGGCGGTGATCGGGGTGATCGCCTCGGTGATCGGGGCCTTCTATTACCTGCGCATCGTCTATTTCCTCTATTTCGGCACCGAGACCTCGCCGCTGGATCAGGACGGCGCCCCGGCGCAGCGCTGGCTGTCGATCGGGGCGGCGGCGGTGACGCTGTTGGGGGTCATCAACCTCTTTGGCATCGAAGGTGCGGCGGCATTGGCCGCGCAGGCCCTTGTCCCCTGAGCCGGACTGGCCCGCGGGCCATGATCGCATCGTGCTGCCCGAGGTGGACAGCACGATGCTGGAAGC
>CALEZJ010000495.1 GCA_937927885.1 uncultured Paracoccaceae bacterium
GGGCTCGGCCCGGCTGGCCGAACGCTCGACGCTGTCGGCGCGAAACTGCACCCCGGTCTCGCCGCGCAACACCGGCCGCGCGCCCTCGGTCATGCGCAGGGCGCCCATGCGCTCGGGGTCGGGTCGCACCAGATCGCGGCCCATCATCTGGCGGAACACCGCCTGCCAGCCATCGCGCGGCAACTCGCCCCCGACCCCGAAGGTCGGCAAGCGGTCGTGCCCGCGCTCGCGCACCTTGTCGGTGCGGGTGCCGGTCAGAATGTCGATCAGATGCCCCGCGCCAAAGCTTTCGCCGGTGCGCAGCATGGCGCTGAGCGCCTTGCGCACCGCCTCGGTGGCGTCAAAGGTCCGGGCCGGACGCTCGCACAGGTCGCAATTGCCGCAAGGCTCGGACATTTCGCCAAAATAGGCGAGCAGCATCCGGCGACGGCAGGCGGTCGCCTCGGCCAGACCCAAAAGCGTGTTGAGGCGGCCATGATCGGCCTCGCGCCGTTCGACCGGGGCGTTCGATTCGTCGATCTGCGCGCGGCGCAGGCGGATGTCGTCGGGGCCGTAGAGGGTCAGCGTGTCGGCCGGCAGCCCGTCGCGCCCGGCCCGGCCGATTTCCTGATAATAGGCCTCGATGGACTTGGGCAGGTCGGCATGGGCGACCCAGCGCACATCGGGCTTGTCGACGCCCATGCCGAAGGCGACCGTGGCGCAAACCACCAGCCCGTCCTCGGTCTGGAACATCTCCTCGACCTTGCGGCGCTCCCAATCCTCCATCCCGCCGTGATAGGCGCGTGCCAGATGCCCGGCCTCGGCCATCGCGCGCGCCAGCGATTCGGTGCGCGCGCGGGTCGCGCAATAGATGATGCCGGATTGCCCGCGATGGGCCGCGGCAAAGGACAGAAGCTGGCGGCGGGGATTGTCCTTGACGGCAAAGGCCAGCCGGATGTTGGGCCGGTCGAACCCGCGCAGAAAGACCTGCGGCGGGGCGCCGTCGAACAGGCGATTGACGATCTCGTCCTGCGTTTCGGCATCGGCGGTCGCGGTAAAGGCTGCCAGAGGCACGCCCAGCGCCTGCCGCAGCGCGCCGATGCGCAGATAGTCGGGCCGGAAATCATGCCCCCACTGGCTGACGCAATGCGCCTCGTCGACGGCGATCAGGCCGCAGCCCGCGCGCCGCAGCATGCCAGTCGTCGCGCTGGCGGCCAGCCGTTCGGGCGCGATGTAGAGCAGTTTCAGCCGCCCCTCGTCGAGCGCGGCAAAGAGCGCGTCGTTTTCCTCGGGCGTGTTGCCCGAGGTCAGCGCCGCCGCGGCAACGCCGGCCTCTTGCAGGGCGCGGACCTGATCGCGCATCAGCGCGATCAGCGGCGAGATGACCACGGTCAGCCCGGGGCGAACCAACGCAGGCAGTTGATAGCACAGGGATTTTCCGCCACCGGTCGGCATGATGGCCAGAACGTTCTCGCCCGCGCTGACCGCGTCGACCACCTCGGCCTGGCCGGGGCGAAAGGCGGCAAAGCCAAAGACCCGCGTCAGCAGGGTCAGCGTGGGGTCCTGGGAACGCGCGGCCTCCACGGGATCAGAACGCACCTGCGACATTGTTGATCAGCACGATCCTGAGCGCA
Organism: uncultured Paracoccaceae bacterium; assembly: GCA_937927885.1. Taxonomy (GTDB): domain Bacteria; phylum Pseudomonadota; class Alphaproteobacteria; order Rhodobacterales; family Rhodobacteraceae; genus Pararhodobacter. The sequence continues at coordinate 1,614 of CALEZJ010000495.1, forward strand.
TAGATCGCCAGAAGGACGATCAGAGGCGCAAGGTCAAGCCCGCCGAGATCGGGCAGAAAGGCGCGGATGCGGCGGTAGAGCGGTTCCAGCAGGCGATTGAGACCGGTCCAGATCTGCGCGACGAGCGGCTGGCGCAGGTTGAGCACCTGGAAGTTGATGAGCCAGCTCATGATCACATGCGCGATGACCGTGTACCAGACGACATCGAGGACCAGAAACAGGATCTGCAGGATCGACAGCATGGCGGCTTCCTTCGCGCGAACAACGGTCTGGGCCTGAGGTAAGCGCTGACGCGCCCCGGCGCAACCCCGGTGCGGGGGGGCGGCCTGTCAGGCGGTGCGACCCAGCGGCGGGTCGACCGGCAGCGCGCCGTCGGGGCGGTAGCGGGCGATCATCTCGATCAGAAGCGGCTTTTTCAACGGCTTGGTCAGCACATGATCGAGCCCCGCCGACAGGATGTCGTCCTGGTCGCCGGCCATGGCATGCGCGGTCAGCGCCACGATCGGAAGCTGCGCGCCGCCCGGCATCTGGCGGATCGCCCGGGTGGCGGCGCGCCCGTCCATGCCGGGCATCGAGATGTCCATCAGGATCAGGTCCGGGCGCCCGGTGCGAAAGGCCTCGACCGCCTGCACGCCGTCCTCGGCAAAGGTGAGGTCGATGTCCAGCCCCTCGACCATCTTTGCCAGCACGAGGCGGTTGGTGCGGTTGTCCTCGGCCGCGAGGACGCGCATGCGGCGGCCGTTCGCCGGGGCGGCGCGGGTCAGGCCGCGGGGCAGGAAGTCGAGCCCCGAAGCGGTGGCCTCCGGGGTGGAGAGCCGTTGCAATTGCCGCACCAGATCATGGCGCAGCAGCGGTTTTTGCAGCACCGCGCGCAGTTCGGGCAAGGCGGGGTGGTCGCGCAGGATCGCCGGGCTGGAACTGAGCAGCAGGATCGGCAGGTCATGCCCCGCCGCGCGCAACCGCAGCGTCAGGTCGAGCCCGTTCAGCCCCGGCATTTCATGGTCGGTGATCAGAAGGTCAAAGGGATGGGCGCGCGCGGCCTCGATCTGGGCGATAGCGCCCTCGCCCGAGTCGCAGAGGGTCACGGTCAGCCCGGTGGCCTTCAACTGGCGTTCGAGGATCGTGCGGTTGATGAGATGGTCGTCGACGATGATGACCCGGTCCAGCCGGATCGGTTCGGGCGCGAGGGGTTCGGCGTCTTCGGCCAGTGGCAGGGTCAGCGAGAAGCCGAAGCACGAGCCCTTGCCCAGCTCGCTTTCGACCCAGATCTGCCCGCCCATCAATTCGATCAGGCGGCGGGTGATGGCGAGTCCCAGCCCCGTCCCCTCGAACTTGCGGTTGGCCTGATCCTCGACCTGGGCGAATTCGCCAAAGATACGGTCGATGTTCTCGGGGGCGATGCCGATGCCGGTATCCTCGACCGTGACGTTGAGCTGCTGGTGCCCCTCGCTGGCCTCGATCCCGACGACGCGGATCAGCACATGCCCGGACTGGGTGAACTTGACCGCGTTGCCGATGAGATTGGTCATCACCTGCCGCATGCGGCCCGGATCGGCCATGAATCGCGTCGGCAGGAAAAGGTCGTAATCCATCAGCAGGTCGATGGAGCGTTTGCGGGCGCCCGCCTGGAGAAGGATCAGAACCTCGTGGATGCAGCGTTCCAGATCAAAGGGTTCGGGCCGCAGCGTGAGCTTGTCGGCCTCGATCTTGGAGAAATCGAGCACGTCGTTGATGATGTGCAAGAGCGCCTCGCCCGAGGAGCGGATGGTCTCGGCATAAAGGCGCTGTTCGTCGGACAGGCTGGTGTCGCACAGGAGTTCGGCCATGCCGACGACGCCGTTCATGGGCGTGCGGATTTCGTGGCTCATGTTGGCGAGGAAGGCCGATTTGGCCCGATTCGCCGCCTCGGCCCGGCGTCGCGCCTCGTCGAGTTCGGCGGCGTGGCGCTGGAATTCGGTGATGTCGCGCGCCACGCTGACGAGATCGCCACCCCGCGCGCGCCGGTCGATCAGCCGCACCGTGGCCCCGTCGGTAAAGCGGATGACCCGTTGTTCGATCGGGGTCTGTTCCCACCGATCCAGCATCAGGGCGACCCAGTCCGCCGCGGCCGTCCCGTCCAGTTGCACCCGCCCCTCGAAGGCGAGGATTTCGACCATCCGGCGATAGGAGATGCCGGGTTGCACCTCGGGGAAGCCGGAAAAGGGGTGCAGATAGGCATGGTTGGCAATCACCAGTTCCTGACGCGCGTTGAACACCGCGAAACCGTCCTGAATGGTGTTGATCGAATCCCACAGCCTGCGTTCGGCCATGCTGGCGCTGCGCTGCGCCTGTTCGGCCTCTTCGCGGGCGCGTTGCTGGAGGGTCTCGGCCTCGGCGCTGCGCTGCGCCTGTTCCAGCACCGTGCTGTGCCCGCGACGGCGCAAGGCGTGCAGTTCCTGACGCAGGGTGTCAAGCTGGGCGAGGGTCGCGTCCAGTTCGCGGGTGCGGTGGTCCAGCCGTTGTTCGGCGGTCAGGCGCGCGCGCCGCTCTTGCGTCAGCTTGTCGAACAGCGTCATGAAACCGGGGAACCCTTGCAAGAAACGAACCGGCCCGAGAGCCGGTTCGCCAAGGATTCCCGCGATGCATGAAGACCAGCTTAATGGCCGCCGAAAAAGTGGTCAGAGGCGCTCGATGGCCAGCGCGATGCCCTGCCCGCCGCCGATGCACATGGTGATCAGGCCATAGCGGCCGCCGGTGCGTTCCAGCTCATGCAGCGCCTTGATGGTCACGATGGCTCCGGTTGCGCCCACCGGGTGGCCCAGCGCGATGGCGCCGCCGTTGGGGTTCACCTTTGCCGCGTCGAGGCCCAGCGCCGCATTCACCGCCAGCGCCTGGGCGGCAAAGGCCTCGTTCGATTCGATGACGTCGAAATCCGCAATGGAAAGTCCCGTGCGCTTGCACAGGGCCTGCACGGCGGGCACCGGGCCGATCCCCATGACCTCGGGGCGCACGCCCGCGACCGCATAGCCGACCAGCCGCGCGCGCGGTTTCAGCCCGGCGCGGGCGGCGGCGTCGGCACGCGCCAGAACCACCGCTGCGGCACCGTCGTTGATGCCGCTGGCATTGCCGGCGGTGACGCTGCCATCCTTGCGGAACGCCGGTTTCAGACCGGCCAGCGCCTCGAGGCTGGTGGCCTTGGGGTGCTCGTCGACCTCGAAGGCGACCTCGCCCTTTTTCGTCTTGACCATGATCGGCACGATCTGGCTGGCAAAGCGGCCCTCGGCAATCGCCCGCGCGGCGCGGACCTGGCTTTCCATCGCGAAGGCGTCCTGCGCGGCGCGGCTGACGCCATGCTCGGCGGCGACGTTTTCCGCCGTGACGCCCATGTGGCCGGTGCCGAAGGGGCAGGTCAGCGCGCCCAGCATCATGTCCTGTGCGCCCAGATCGCCCATCTTCTGGCCCCAGCGGGCGGCGGGCAGGATATAGGGCGCGCGGCTCATCGCCTCGGCGCCGGCGGCCAGCGCGAAATCGGCATCGCCCAGCGCCAGCGCCTGCGCCGCCGAGACGATCGCCTGCGCGCCCGATCCGCAGAGCCGGTTGACGTTCATCGCCGGGGTGGTGTCGGGGATGCCCGCACCGATGGCGGCGACGCGGCTGAGATAGGCGTCGCGGGGTTCCGTGTTGATGACATGGCCAAAGACCACGGTGCCGATCTGCGCGGGGGCAACCCCGGCGCGGGCCAGCGCGGCCTTGACGACCTCGGTCGCGACCGCCGACAGCGGCAGGCCCGACAGGCTGCCGCCAAAGGTGCCGATGGCGCTGCGCGCGCCGGAAAGAATGACGATATCGTCCATGGCCTGATCCCCCTCGCCGTGATGACCGATTGTCTAGCCGCATTGCGGCAAAGCGCAAAGCCCCGGAAAGCCCGTGCAACGCTGCGTCACGGGGGCTGCGTCACGGGGGATGCGTCATGCGGGATGCGAGGGGGCCCGGCCCGAGGGCGCGACATAGGGGCGGGTCACGTCGGCGAGCAGGACTTCGAGGCATTCGACGTCCAGCGCCAGCGCGCCGTCCCCGGCAAAGGTCAGCACGACCCGTCCGGGGCCCGCGACCTCGCCCTCGGCGACCTCGGTTTCGGGCGTGTAGGCCACCGACAGGAGCGACAGCACGGTCGCCGCGTCACGGCTCAGGCCCTGATGCGCCACCCCCGTCACATCCGAGAATTCGAGCACCGCCCGCACGCGTTCGACCCGGCGACCCGTGGCGCGGGCTCGGCCCTCGTCCTCCCAGCGGAACCGGTTCACCAAGAGCGAGAACCGCCGCCGGGCGCGGTCATAGCGCAGGTCGGCGCCGGTCAGCACGGCGTCCTGCGCCAGCGCGGAAAGCACCGTCAGGTCCGAGCCATCGCGGGCGAGCAGTTGCAGCGGGCGCTCGGCGCCATCCTCGAAACGCGCGTCAGTCATGGCTTTCGGTTCCGTCCTGAGAGGCGGCGGCATCGCGGCCCCGGGCCTGTGCCTTGCGCCGCGCGATGTTGGCCTTCAGCGCCGCCTTGATGCGCGCTTCGCGGGCGGGATCGCCCTTGACCCCCTTGACCGAGGCCACGCGGCG
>CALEZJ010000496.1 GCA_937927885.1 uncultured Paracoccaceae bacterium
GAGCCGATGGCCCCGGCCTCGCCGCAGCCCTTCACGCCCAGCGGGTTGTGCGTGCAGGGGGTGACGCAGGAATGATCGACCGCATAGGCAGGCACATCATCGGCGCGCGGCATGGCGTAATCCATGAAACTGCCCGACACCAGTTGCCCCTCGTCGTCATAGACGCAGTTCTCCAGCAAGGCTTGCCCGATCCCCTGCGCAAGCCCGCCGTGCACCTGCCCCTCGACGATCATCGGGTTGACGACATTGCCGAAATCGTCGGCGGCGGTGAACCGCAGGATCTCGACCTTGCCGGTTTCGGGGTCCACCTCGACCTCGCAACCATAGGCCCCGGCCGGATAGGTGAAGTTCGACGGATCATAGAACGCCGTTTCCTCCAGCCCGGGCTCCAGGTTTTCCAGCGGGTAATTGTGCGGCACATAGGCGGCCAGCGTGACGCCGACCCAATCCACCGACTTGTCGGTGCCGGCGACACTGAACTTGCCGTCCTTCAGTTCGATATCGGCCTCCGAGGCTTCCAGCAGATGCGCCGCGATCTTCTTGGCCTTGGTGATGATCTTGTTCGTCGCCTTCACCAGCGCCGAACCACCCACCGCCAGCGAGCGCGAGCCATAGGTGCCCATGCCCATCGGCGTGTTCGAGGTGTCGCCGTGCACGATCTCGACGGATTTCGCGTCGATCCCGATCATCTCGGCCACGACCTGGGCAAAGGTGGTTTCATGCCCCTGACCGTGGCTGTGGCTCCCGGTGAAGACGCTGATCGACCCCGTGGCATTCACCCGCACGGTCGCGCTTTCATAAAGCCCGGCGCGGGCGCCCAGTTGCCCCACCAGATTCGATGGCGCGATGCCGCAGGCCTCGATGTAATGGGCAATTCCGAATCCGCGCAGCTTGCCGCGCTTTTCCGACTCGGCCGCGCGCTTGGCAAAGCCCGAATAATCGGCCAGCGCCAGCATCTTGTCCATCGTGGCGTCATAATTCCCCGTGTCATAGACCACGGCGACCGGGGTCTGATAGGGGAACTGGTCGGCCTTGATGAAGTTCTGCCGCCTGAGCGCCACCGGATCGACACCCAACTCGCGCGCCGCCTTGTCGATGACCCGCTCAAGCTGGAAGGTCGCCTCGGGACGGCCCGCGCCGCGATAGGCGTCGACCGGCACGGTGTTGGTGAACACCGCCTTGACGTTCACATAGATCAGCGGCGTCTTGTAGTTGCCTGCCATCAGCGTGCCATGCAGCCAGGTGGGCACCGAGGGCGCGAAGGTGCTGAGGTAGGCGCCCATGTTGGCATAGGTTTCGGTCCGGATGGCGGTGAAGTTGTTCTGCGCATCCAGCGCCAGTTCGATCTTCGTCACATGGTCGCGGCCCTGCGCATCCGACAGGAACGCCTCGGACCGGCTGGCCGTCCACTTCACCGGCTTCTTCAGCTTGCGCGCGGCAAAGGTGCAAAAGGCTTCCTCGGCATAGTGGAAGATCTTCGAACCAAAGCCGCCACCCACGTCAGGCGCCACCACACGCAGCTTGTGCTCGGGGATGCCCAGCACGAAGGCGCCCATCAGAAGGCGGATCACATGCGGGTTCTGGCTGGTGGTATAGAGCGTGGACATGTCGTTCCAGGGGTCATAGTCGCCCACCGCAACGCGCGGCTCCATCGGGTTGGCGACCAGGCGCTGGTTCACCAGTTCCAGCGTGGTCACATGCGCGGCAGCGGCAAAGGCCGCCTCCACCGCGCCCTTGTTTTCCTCGACGAACCCCCAGTCATAGCACAGGTTCGAGGTCAGATCGTCGTGCACCTTTGGCGCGTCGGCCGCCAGCGCCGCCTTCATGTCGACGGCGGCGGGCAGTTCGGTGATGTCCATGCCGATCGCCTCGGCGGCGTCGCGGGCCTGCTCGTAGGTCTCGGCCACCACAGCGGCGATCGGGTCGCCGACATGGCGCACCTTGCCATGGGCCAGCACGGGGTGCTTGGGCTCCTGCATCGGCTTGCCGAACCGGTCGGTCACCTGCCAGCCGCAGGGCAGGCCGCCGATGGCGGCGAAATCCTCGCCGGTGAAGATATGGACGACGCCGGGCATGGCGCGGGCATCGTCGAGATGCAGGGCGTTGATGCGCCCATGGGCGACCTGACTGCGCAGGAAATGCACATGGAGCTGTCCGCGCAGGTTGATGTCGTCGGTATAGCGACCGTTGCCGGTCAGGAAACGCAGATCCTCGCGCCGTTTGGTGCTGGCGCCGATGCCACCGTCTGCAGGCATGGTGTCCTCCGTGGAATGGGTTGGCAGGTGGGGTGAAACCCCACCCTACAGGGCGGGCGCGACCGGGTAGGGTGGGGTTTCACCCCACCGCGCCGGGTCGCGGCGGGTCATTCGGCGGCGACGCCCAGCGTGCTCACATCCTGGCCCGAGGCCGCCATCACCGCCTTGACGATGTTGTGGTAGCCCGTGCAGCGGCAGATGTTGCCCTCCAGATAGTGGCGCACCTCGGCCTCGGTGGGCTTGGGGTTTTCCGCCAGCAGCGCCGCCGAGGACATCACCATGCCCGGCGTGCAGAAGCCGCATTGCAGCCCGTGGTGGTCCTGGAACGCCTGCTGCAGCGGGCTCAGGCTGCCGTCGGCATTGGCCATCCCCTCGATGGTGGTCACGCTCGCGCCGACCACGTCCATCACCAGCACCGTGCAGCTTTTCACCGCCTTGCCGTCGACATGCACCACGCAGGCGCCGCACTGGCTGGTGTCACAGCCGACATGGGTTCCGGTCAGCCCGAGTTCCTCGCGCAGGAACGACGAGAGCAGCGTGCGCCCCTCGGCCTGGCCCGACACGGACCGCCCGTTCACGGTCAATGTTAGCTTGGTCATGTGATCCTCCCTTGGATGGCGGCATGAAAGCACGCCGGGGCGCGCCGCGATATGCCACCTTTGGACAGGGTCAAAAGGAAACCGTCGCCCGCGAGATGGCGGGCGGCGGGTTCAGAATTCAACCAGCGCGGCGTCAGTCGTCTATGCCGACCGGCAGAGTGGCGATATAGGCCATGAGGTTGATGCGGTCCTCGACCGAGAAGGCGCGCATGTTGATCATCGCGGCCCCCGGATGCGCGTTCGAGATCTTGTTGAAAACTTCGTCAGGCAGGCTCGCGGCCTCGGTGCCGACGAAATTGTGCTCTTGCCCGACACCCCAATCCAGCGCCCGGCCGTCAAAACCGTGGCAGGCCGCACAGGTGGTCTGGAAGATTTCGCGCCCCCGGTCTGCGTCGCCGGCGTTGACCTGGCGGGTTTCCATGTCGATGAAACTGCGCATGTCGACCAGACCCCGGTTGATGAACAATGCGACGCGCTGCATTTCCTCGTCGGTGATCATTTCGGTCGTATAGGGGTGGTTTTCGTCGCGCAGGGTGCGCAGCAGCGCTTCGACCGGTCGGCCCTGAGCGCCCATCACCCCCTGTATCCCGGTGAAATGGCTGCCTTGACGATAAATGCCCTCGGCCCCCAGATAATCCCAGCCGTGGCATTCCTTGCAACGCCAAGTGACCTCACCGGTTTGCTGTCCACTGGCTGGATAGGCGGGGTTTGTGCCTTCCGGCGGATCGCGGTCGAGCGCCTCCCACCAATTGTCATAGATGCGCCCGCCCGCCGCCAGCGTCCAGCCGGTCGAGGGCACCTGTGGCGCGCCGTGCACGAAATCCTGCTGGTTGGCGCCGTGCTCCTGCGGTGGCAGGGAAATCTGCGCCTGCACCGCGCCAATCCCCAGCCCTGCAACAAGAAACGCTGCCAGCACTCCCCTCGCGATGCGATGTGATGTCATGGTCTGTCCTCCTCGTGACCTGTTTTCGTTCCCGCGCCTTTCCCTGTCTCCTGTCGTCAAAAGGCCCGCCCTGATGGCAGCCAATCAACCAGGGTTCCTGATGGCAAAGGCTTATTCGGTGCTTGGCAGGGCGGTGGCGGGCGAATTAGACTTTCGTTTAGGGGTTCTGGGGAGGGGCCGATGCTCAATCGTTCGTCACGCGGCCGGCCCGCGCCACCGCGCGCTCCGCTGGAACGTACGACACTGCACCTGTCGGTTCTGCAACTGGTTTGCGCCGCAGTTTTCGGGCTGGACTTGCTGCTGGAATTTCCGGACCCCCGGCAATGGTTCAGCCTGTCTTTCGCCGATACCATCCATCTGCTGACCGAGGCGGCGATTCTGGTCCTGCTGGTGCTGGGCTTCGCCCTGTCACGCCGGGCGCTGGCGCAGTTGCAGACCGAACGTGACCGCTCGGTGCGCAACCTGCATTCGCTGCGCGGCGAGTTCGACGATATCCTGCATGCGCGCTTTGATGCCTGGGGCCTGACCGCAGCGCAACGCGATGTGGCGTTGCTGACCC
>CALEZJ010000497.1 GCA_937927885.1 uncultured Paracoccaceae bacterium
AGCCCGCGGGGATCCTGCGCCAGAGCCGCCGCTGGCAGCAGCAGCGCCGCGATGGCAAGGGGCAGAAGACGGATCACGTCCCCTCCGCCGCGCCGGTGATGCGCACACACAGCCGATCCTCGGGCGTGCCGTCGCTGGTCAGTTCACCCCGCGCGACGACCTTGTCGCCGACGCAGATTTCTACCCCGTCCTCGACCGCCTGATCCAGCACCAATACGTCGTCGGGCCGCAGCGCCGAAAGCTGGGCCACGGTCTGGCGCGTCCGTCCCAGCCGGATCGTCACCTCTAGCATGATGTTGTCGGTGTCGATCAGATGTTTCAATCCGTCCATGATGTGTTGTCCCCCTTGATTTCGGAAATCAGTGCGCGGATCTCGGCGGCGGTCCGTTCCGGCGACAGCTCGATCCGGCCGCCATCCAGCGCCAGGCTGATGCGGTCGTCAGCAGTTGCGACCAGTTCGACCTCGTGCAGTCCCAGACCGGCGAGACAGCGTTCGACCATCTCCCGCAGTGCCGGCCCGCAGGCGATGTGCATCGACAGCGGCCGGGCATCCTGCGACAGGCGCAGCAATTGTTGATGCAACGCCTCCTCCAGCCGGCGGGACGGGGCCGCCGGGGCCAGGCAGTCGAGGATCTGCTCCAGAACCGGTGCCAGTGCCGCGACCGCCTCTTGCCGCAACTGGATGCGGCGGTCCTGATCGTCGTTCAGCGCCGCGCAGATACGATCCAGCCCGGCGGTCAGGGCACGTATCTGTTCGTCCGCCTGCCGGGCCAGACCCTCGGCCAGGCCGTCGGCATAGGCCCGTTCCAAGGCCAGCTTGTCAAACCCCGGCTGAGCGGCCTGCCCTGCCAAGGCCGAGGAAAAGGATTCAAGCTTGAACATGGCCACGCTCACTGTGCGCCCTCCTTGTTGTTGTCGATCCAGCCGGACAGAATCTTGACGCTTTCGTCATGACGCTCGCGCATCATGTTGCGCAGGCGTGCGACGGGATCGGCGGAGGGCAGGGCCAGATGCTCGGTTCGAGCTGGCTCGGCGTTGATCAGCGTGGCGCCGGGCGGCGGCGCGGCAGCGGGCTCGACCGTGCCGGTCATAGCCTCGGGCGCCGGCGGGCGGCTGTCGTCCAGCAGTGCCGGCGGGGGTGCGGTGCGGGCACGCAGGATCGGACGCAGCACGGCAAGGATGACCGCCAGCGCGAACAGGCCGATCAGCGCCAGCCGGATCAGCCCGTTCAGTTCCAGCCGGTCCAGCAGGCCGGGGCTGGCCGCCGTGCCGTTTTCGCCGAAGGCGGCGAAGGGCAGGGACTTGACGGTGATCTGATCGCCCCGGCTGTCGTCGTAACCCACCGCCGAGGCGACCAGTTCGCGCAGCGTGTCCAGTTCCGCCACGCTGCGGGGCACAAGCTGGGTCTCGCCCTGCGCATTCGTCTGCGCCACGCCGTTGACCAGCACCGCGACGGTCAGCCGCCGGGTCGATCCGGGCTGGCGCGAGACCTCGCGCACCGTCTGGCTGACCTCGTAATTGGCCTGCTGACGGTTTTCCGCACGCTGCGACTGCGATGTATCGCCCTGCGCCCCGTTGCCGTCGGGCAGGTTCGAGGCGGCGGTGACCGCGCCGGAGCCGGTGGAATTGCTTTGATCTGTGGTTTCTTCGGTGACCTGAGAGATCAGCGCCCGCTGATCGGGGTCGAAGCGGCGTTCGGTCATCACTTCGGATTCGGTGACCAGATCGAGGTTCAGTTCGACGATGGCATTGCCGGGGCCGACATGCGGTTCCAGGATCCGTTCGACATTGCGTTTCATCTGGGCGGTGCGGTCGCTGCCGGTGGTTTCCTCGGCCGAGCTGAGGATACCGCGCTGCGAATCGATGATGGTCACCGCGTCTGGCTGCATTCCCGGCACACCCGAAGAGACTAGGTATTTCAGCGCTGCCGCCTGTTCGCGGCTGATCGCCTGCCCGTTCGTGGTCAGTGTGACCGAGGCGGTGCCGGTGGTATCGCGGCGATAACCCCGGCCGGTCTCGACCGCCAGATGGACCCGCGCGGCCTTGACGTTGGGCAGGGCAAGGATTGTGCGCGCCAGTTCGCCCTCTTTCGCGCGCCAATAGGCGGCGTCGAACATCTGCGAGGTGGTGCCGAAGCCCGACATGCCGTCCAGCAGTTCATAACCTGCGGTGCCCGCCGCCGGGAGGCCCTGTGCCGCAAGCTCCATCCGCAGCCGGTCGCGGGCCGAGGAATCGACCCAGATCGAATCGCCGCGTACCTCGTAGCGGATGCCCGTCCGTTCGATTCCCGCGACGACATCGCCGGCTTGCGCTGGGTCCAGCCCGCCATAGATCAGCGCCATGCTGGGACGGCTGGCCAGCCAGCCAAAGCCCGCGACGGTCAGAAAGGTCATCAGGAATGCTGCCCCGAGGATGATTTTCTGTTGTGAGCTTCGCTCGCTCCAATAGTCCTGCAATTTTTGCAAAACCGGCCCCTTCTCGAATCAGCGATGGGTTTCGTTCCATCCCTGATGACATGGCGGCGATTAAGAATTGGTTAGTCGCCTCCTGTTAATTCCGTCTGGTCAGGACGGAGAATCACCATGACCGAAGCAGCCGCCGGGCCTGTGGACGAACCGAAACCTAACGGGAAAAAAAGGGTGCTGCTGATGGCGGTGGCGGCGCTGCTGTTGGGCGGTGGCGGCTTTGCCTCGACCTATCTGGGCTTCTGGTCGCCCGCCGCGCTGCTGGCACCGGGACCGGAAAAGGCCGCCGAGTCGTCTGCGGTCTTCGTCGATGTGCCGGCCATTGCGCTGCACATGCCCGGTTCGCCCCCGCGCGAACTGATCCTGTCGGCCTCGATCGAGACCGATCAGGCGCATCAGGCAGAGGTCAAGCACTTGATGCCGCGTGTGATGGACGCCTTTACCAGCTTTCTGTCCGAGGTGGATCGCGCGGCCTATGACAAGCGCGGTGTTCTGGAGATCATCCGCGCCGAACTGGTCACCCGCACCCGTTATGTGCTGGGCGAAGAGGCGGTGAGGGATTTGTTGATCACGGAGTTTCGCATCAGATGACCATGGAATATCTTTTTCAGGCCGCACTGACGGTCGCTTCGGTCGGGCTGGCCGGGTTCTGCCTTGTTCTGGCACGCCGGTTGCGGCGGCTCAACGATCTGGAAACCGGGCTTGGCGGGGCCATTGCGGTGATGGCGGCCGAGGTTGACCGGCTGGAACGCGCGATCCGCGTTGCCCGGGATGAGGCGACCGAGGCCAGCAAGGCATTGGCCAGGGAGATCACGACGGCGCGAAAGGAACGCGCGCTGTGGGATCTGCGCCAGCGGATCGGACAGGCGGCGACGGATCAACCGCCACCCGCCTCCCTGCGCCGCCTGCGCAAGCGTGTGGAGACGACGGATGCGTAGATCGCTGCTGTCGCTTCTGGCGCTTGGATTTGCGTTGCCCGCCGGGGCGCTGGTCTGGAAGTCGCAGGATTTGTCGGGGATGTTCGCGGCCTTCGCCCAGCCGAGTGGGTTGTTGCAGGGATGCGGCGACGTGCCCGAGGCAGTGGCGCTGGCCGAGGAGTTGCGCGACCGTGCCC
>CALEZJ010000498.1 GCA_937927885.1 uncultured Paracoccaceae bacterium
GTGCTGGGCGGGATCATCGAGGCCAAGTTCCGCACCTCGCTGCCGCGCATCCGGTCGATCTGGGACTGGATCGACCGGCCGGTGGCGCAAGTGCTGTGCGCCATGATCTGCATGGTGCTGGTGTTTCATGTCTGGGCGCTGTGGCGCGGCTGGAAGGGAAAGAAGAATGGATCAATCGCGCATTGACGCGCTGGCCGCAGCGCCGGTGGCAGCGCAGGGGTTGTGGATCGGCGGGAAATCGGTGGCGGCGGCTTCGGGCGCGGTGATGGGAGCCGGGCCACAGGACGTCGCCGCGGCGGTCGCCAGCGCGCGGCGGGCCTACGACAACGGCGTGTGGTCGCGCGCGGCACCCGCGCACAGAAAGGCTGTCCTGCACCGCATCGCCGACGCCATAGAGCGCGAGGCACTGGCGCTGGCCGTTCTTGGCGTGCGCGACAACGGGACCGAGATTTCCATGGCGATCAAGGCCGAGCCGGGGTCTGCGGCGGCGACGTTCCGCTACTACGCCGAGGCATTGGACAAGGTTTACGGCGAGATCGCACCGACCCAAGGCAACGTGCTGGCGATGATCCACCGCGAGCCGGTCGGTGTGGTGGGCGCGATTGTCCCCTGGAACTTTCCGCTGATGATCGGCGCGTGGAAGATCGCCCCGGCGCTGGCGATGGGAAATTCGGTGGTGCTGAAGCCGTCCGAAGTGGCTTCGCTGACCCTGCTACGGCTGGCCGAGATTTGCAGCGAATGCGGGTTGCCGGACGGGGTGCTGAACGTCGTCACCGGGCAGGGGGCCGTCAGCGGCGAGGCACTTGCGCTCAGCATGGATGTCGATGTGCTGGTGTTCACGGGGTCCGGCGGGGTGGGGCGGCGGCTTTTGGAATATTCCGCGCGCTCGAACCTGAAACGCGTCTATCTGGAACTGGGCGGCAAATCGCCCAACATCGTCTTTGCCGATGCCCCCGACCTGCGGCAGGCGGCCAAGGTCAGCGCGGCGGGCATCTTCCGCAACTCGGGCCAGGTCTGCGTGGCCGGTTCGCGCCTTCTGGTGCAGCGTGACGTGGCGGACGAATTCACGGCGCTGCTGGCCGGGGAAGCCCGCGCGATGAAAGTCGGCAACCCCCTGAAGCTGGACACCCAGGCCGGGGCGATTTCCTCCGAGGTGCAACTGGCCCGAATCGCGGGAATGGTGGCCGAAGCGGCGCAACAGGGCGCCGATCTGGTCACCGGCGGCACGCGCATCCTGCCCGAAACCGGCGGTAGCTATTTCGCGCCGACGATCCTGTCTGGGGTCAACCCGAACATGACCATCGCGCGCGAGGAGGTCTTTGGCCCCGTGCTGGGCGTGATCCCGTTTGACACCGAGGACGAGGCGCTGACCATCGCCAACGGGACCGATTACGGACTGGCGGCGGCGGTCTGGACCGGAAACCTGTCGCGCGCGCATCGGATGGTGCGGGGGATCGATGCCGGGGTGGTCCACGTCAACACCTATGGCGGCGCGGACAACACCGTGCCGCTGGGCGGGCACCGGCAGTCCGGCAACGGACATGACAAGTCGCTGCATGCGCTCCACAAATACGTCAACCTGAAAACCGCGTGGATCCAATTGTGAACGAGACCCTGATCCAAAGACGCGCGCGTCTGCTAGGCCCCAACATGAGCACCTTTTACGACGAGCCCGTGCATCTGGTGCGCGGTCAGGGGGTGCATCTGTGGGATGCGGACGGGCGGCAGTATCTGGATTGCTACAACAACGTCCCCCATGTCGGGCATTGTCACCCGCGCGTCGTGGCGGCGATCTGCGAACAGGCGGGCACGCTGAACACGCACACCCGCTATCTGCACGAGGGGATTCTGGACTATGTCGAGGCGCTGACCGCCACCTTTGACGCCCCCTTCGACACCGCGCTGCTGTGCTGCACCGGCTCCGAGGCCAACGATGTGGCGCTGCGCATGGCGCAGGCGCTGACCGGGAAAACCGGGGTGATCGCAACCGACCACACCTATCACGGCAACACGACCGCCGTGCATCAACTCAGCCGCACCAATGCCCCGCCCGGTGGCTATTGGGACTCGGTCCGCTTCGTGCCCGCGCCGGACAGCTATCGCCCCCTTGGCGGAGTCGCCGGGATGCCGCACGCCCACGCCTTTGCCGCCGAAGTGCAGGCGCAGATCGACGCGTTGGAGGCCGCCGGGCACGGGTTTTCCACCCTCATCCTGTGCCCTTTCTTCGCCAACGAAGGCTTTCCTGACCTGCCACACGGCTGGCTGGACCCGGTGCAGGAGGTTGTGCGCAACGCAGGCGGCGTCATCATCGCCGACGAGGTGCAGCCGGGTTTTGGCCGGGTCGGCAGCCATTTCTGGGGACACCAGAAGATCGGCCTGCGGCCCGATATCGTGACGATGGGCAAACCGATGGCAAACGGCCACCCGGTTGCCGCCGTGGTGGCCCCCGCCGAAACGATGCGCGCCTTCCGCGAACGGTTCCGCTATTTCAATACCTTCGGCGGCAATCCGGTATCCTGCGCCGCCGCCATGGCGACCCTGCGCGTGGTTCAGGACGAGGGGTTGCAACAGAACGCCACCGAGGTGGGCGCCTATGCCGTCGCCGGGCTGCGTGACCTGGCCAAGCGGCACGAGGCGATTGGCGATGTGCGCGGCGCGGGCCTGTTCTTTGGCGCCGAGATGGTGCTGGACCGCGCCACCAGGGCACCCGCGACGGCCTATGTGAAACGGCTGGTAAACGGGATGCGGCGGCGCGGGGTGCTGCTGAACTTCCTCGGCATCCATTACAATGTCCTGAAAATGCGCCCGCCGATGCCGTTTTCCCGCGCCAATGTCGATCAGGTGATCGACACGCTGGACGCAGTCATGACCGAAACGCCACTGGCATGAGCGCGACCGCCCAAGCCGCCGCCCTGCTCTGGGGCCTTGACCCCGCAAGCCTGTCACCGGTCGCGCGGCGCGAGAACGAGGTCTGGCGGGCCGAGGGTCCGGTGGCGCTGCGGTTGCACCGGCCCGGCTATCGCACACTGCCCGAATTGCAATCCGAACTCGACTGGATGGCGATGCTCGCCTCTGGCGGCCTGTCGGTCCCGCGCCCCATCCCCTCGCGCGCCGGGCGACTGGTGGAACTGGCGGGCGATACGCCGGTCAGCGTGCTGACCTGGATGCCGGGGCGGATGGTGGGCGCGCAGGGGGCGCTGGACGCAATTGCGGATCGCGCGGAACATATGCGCGCGCTGGGCTCCTTGCTGGCGCGACTGCACGACCTGTCGGATGGCTGGATTCCGCCGCCCGGCTTTACCCGTCCCCGTTGGGATCGTGCGGGGCTGCTGGGCCCTGCGCCGCTCTGGGGGCGGTTCTGGGAGAACCCCGATCTGACGCCGGACCAACGCGCGGCTGTCTTTGCCGCCAGCGCCCGCGCCAACGCCGATCTTGTCGCACGCGAGGGATCGCTGAGTTTCGGCCTGATCCATGCCGATGCGATCACCGAGAACGTGATGATCGACGGCGACAGGCTGATGCTGATCGACTTCGACGATGGTGGCTGGGGGTTTCGGGACTTCGACCTGGCCACGGTCCTGATGCGCCAATTGAAGGCACCCGATTACCCGATTCTGCGCGCCGCCCTGCTGGCGGGCTATGCCCGCCCCGCCCCCGCGCTGGATCTGATGCTGATGCTGCGCGCACTGACCTATCTGGGGTGGATCATCCCGCGGATGGGCGAACCCGGCGGCTCTGCCCGCAGCGCCCGCGCGATTGCCACCTCCCTGCCCCTCGTCACTGCCTATCTGGAGACCCCCGATGCCTGACCGCACCATCCTGATCGTCGGAACCTATGACACCAAGCAGGACGAACTGGGATACCTCGCCGAGGTGATCCGCGCGCAGGGCGGCGGCGTGGTGACAATGGATGTCAGCGTGCTGGGCGACCCGGTCACGCCCACGGATTTCTCGAAACATCAGGTGGCCGAGGCAGGCGGATCGACCATCGCCGAGGCCATCGCGGGCGAGGACGAGAACCTTGCCATGCAGATCATGGCGCGCGGAGCGGCGGCGCTGGCGGCGCGGCTTTGCGCTGAGGGGGTATTTCACGGGGTGATCGTGCTGGGCGGCTCGATGGGGACAGACCTCGCGCTGGACCTCTGCGCGGCGCTACCGCTGGGCGTGCCGAAATACGTTGTCTCGACGGTCAGTTTCTCGCCGATGATCCCGCCGCACCGGCTGGCGCCCGATATCCAGATGATCCTCTGGGCCGGGGGGCTTTATGGGCTGAACCCGGTGTGCAAGGCGTCGCTGTCGCAGGCGGCCGGCGCCGTTCTGGGGGCGGCAAGAGCGGTGGAAAGGCCGCGCGAGGGACGGCCCCTGATCGGCATGACCTCGTTTGGCAAGACGGTGCTGCGCTACATGGTCAGCCTGAAACCGGCGCTGGAGGCGCGTGGGTTTGATGTGGCAGTGTTCCACGCCACCGGCATGGGCGGCCGCGCGTTCGAGGCGCTGGCGGCGCAAGGCGCCTTTGCCGCCGTGATGGATTTCGCACCGCAAGAGGTGGGCAACCACATGCTGGGCTCGGCCATCAGCGCCGGACCGGACCGGTTGACGGCGGCGGGACGCGCGGGCGTGCCGCAGATCGTGTCAATCGGCTGCTATGATCTGGTCGATCTGGTCGGCTGGCATCCCATCCCCGAGGCTTTGCAGGGCCGCCCTGCTCATGCCCACAACCGGCTGCTGACCTCAGTCGTGATGACCCCGGCTGAGCGCCGCCAGATGGCGCGCACCATGGCCGAGCGTCTAGCCGAGGCGACCGGGCCCGTGGTGGTGATCCTGCCGCTGCATGGTGGCAACGAATGGGACCGCCCGGAGGGACCGCTGCATGACGCCGAAGGGCTGGCGGCCTTTGTCGAGGAATTGCGCGCCGCCTGCCCGCCGAACGCACGGCTGATCGACCTCGACGCCCACATCAACGACGCCGCCTTTGCCGAAGCGGCGCTGGCGGTGGTCGACGGATGGATCGAAACCGGTGTGCTGGCGTGCCCGTGACGTGAAAGGCAGGGGGTGTCCGGCACCCTCCGTGCTTCGCCAAGTCGGTCGCTGAGGACCATCAGGCGGGGTGCGGGAGGGGTGAAAACCCCCTCCCGTCGGTGTCAGGCGTGAATCGCGCCATCCCCGCAGGCCAGCGCGGCTTCGCGCACCGCCTCGGAATAGGTCGGGTGGGCGTGGCAGGTCAGCGCGACGTCCTGCGCCGAGGCGCCAAATTCCATCGCCACGCAAATCTCGTGGATCAGGTCGCCCGCGCCCGGCCCGATGATGTGGCAGCCCAGGATGCGGTCGGTCACCTTGTCGGCGAGCAGTTTCACGAACCCGTCCGCCTGAAACACCGCCTTGGCGCGGCCATTGCCCATGAAGCTGAACTTGCCGACCTTGTAGGCGATCCCGGCTTCCTTCAACTGTTCCTCGGTCTTGCCGACACTGGCGACCTCGGGCGTCGTATAGATCACGCCGGGGATCACATCATAGTTCACATGCCCATGCTTGCCCGCGATGACCTCGGCCACCGCCATGCCCTCGTCCTCGGCCTTGTGGGCCAGCATCGGACCGGAAATGGCGTCCCCGATGGCATAGATCCCGGGCACGTTGGTTGCCCAATGCGCGTCGGTCTTCACCTGCCCGCGCGGGAGCATCTCGACCCCCAGCCCCTCAAGCCCCAGGCCCGAGGTATAGGGCTTGCGCCCCGTGGCGACGAGAACGACTTCGGCCTCGATGCTGTGCTCCGAATTGTCCTTGCGCAGGGCATAGGTGACCTTTGCGCCGGTCTTCGTGCGCTCCGCCCCCTTGACCGCCGCACCCAGGGTGAACTTCAGCCCCTGTTTTTGCAGGATTTTCTGGAAGGACTTCGCAACCTCGGCATCCATGCCGGGGGTGATCGCATCGAGGTATTCGATCACCGTGACCTCGGCGCCAAGACGGGCATAGACCGACCCCATTTCCAGCCCGATGACCCCGGCGCCGATCACCACCATGGACTTTGGCACCTTGCCCAGTGCCAAGGCGCCGGTCGAGGTGACGATCACCTCCTCATCCACCGGCACCCCGGGGAGGCTGGCGGGCTCGGACCCGGTGGCAATCACGATGGATTTCGCGCCGTGCACCTCATCGCCGACCTTGACCTGCCCGGCGGCGGGGACGCTGGCCCAGCCTTTCAGCCAGGTCACCTTGTTCTTCTTGAACAGGAATTCGATGCCCTTGGTGTTGCCGTCGATCACCGACTGCTTGTAGCCCTGCATTTTCGCCCAGTCGACCGTGGGATGGCCGCCCATCAGGCCCATTTTCTCAAAGTTCTCATGCACTTCGTGCAACTGGTGCGTCGCATTGAGCAGCGCCTTCGACGGAATGCAGCCGACATTGAGGCAGGTGCCGCCCAGGGAACCGCGCCCCTCGACGCAGGCAACCTTGAGGCCCAGTTGCGCGGCGCGGATGGCGCAGACATAGCCGCCGGGGCCGGCGCCGATGACGATGAGGTCGAAGTCAGACATGGGGGTCTCCGTTGGGCGCTAGATCAGCGCCGCGATCAGCATGGTGAGGGTGGCGAGGAAGCCCACGAACCAGATCAGCGAACGCCCGGGGGCGAGGCCGAAATAATAGGCCGGAACATAGGCGATGCGGGCGGCAAGAAAGGTCCAGGCGGCGATTTGCGTGATCGTCGAGGATTTCCCGGCAAGAGTGACCACCAGCACGGCGATGGTGAAAAGGGCCAGTGCCTCGAACATGTTGTTGAAGGCGCGGTAGAGGCGCCCGGCCTTGACGCCGAGAAGATCGGCCAAGGGTTTGCCCAGCCGCTGGGGATCGCGGGGCGACATCGTTCTGGCGGGCCCGACATCGAGATTGGCCGCCAGCGACATGAGGCCGAACTGCAGGCATTGCAGCAACGCGGCGAGGGTAAGGACGAGGAGTTCGGGGGTCATGGCTATCCCGTTTGGTGGGGTTGAACCCCACCCTACACCAGCGCTGGCGGCGTAGGGTGGGTTTTCAACCCACCGCTCAGAGGTCCATCAACAACCGGCGCGGGTCTTCCAGCGCGTCCTTGACGCGAACGAGGAAGGTCACGGCGCCCTTGCCGTCGACGATCCGGTGGTCATAGCTCAGGGCGAGATACATCATCGGGCGGATGACGATCTGGCCTTTCACGACCACCGGGCGGTCCTGGATCTTGTGCATGCCCAGAATCCCCGATTGCGGCGGGTTCAGGATCGGCGAGGACATCAGCGAGCCATAGACGCCGCCGTTCG
>CALEZJ010000499.1 GCA_937927885.1 uncultured Paracoccaceae bacterium
TGCCCCTTGAGGCCGCGCTGCTCATATAACTCGCGCGAGATCATGCCGGTGGTGGCCACGACCGTGCTGTCGCGACGGATCGAATCCGTCACCAGCGCGATCGCGGCCTCGCGGGTCATCATGTCTTCTGCCACGGGCTGGGCCTTGCGCTTCTGTTCGGCCTTGTCGAAGGCACCCTTGTGGACCAGAAGCACCACTGGCCCGCTGGTTTTGCGCGCCGTCTGCACGGCCCAGTGGGCAATGGCGGCGGCTTCGTCGGCGTCGCCGTCGAGCACGCGCCAGGGCAGTTCCATCGCGGCCAGCAACGCTTCGGTCACGCGGCCCTGCTTGACGTGCTGGGGTTCATCCCTGACCCCCGGCGCGCCCCGCCAGCCGATCATCACGATCATCGGGATGCCATAGACCTCAGGATCGGCCAAGGAAAGCAAGGGGTTGACCGTGTTGCCCAGCCCCGAGTTCTGCAGATACACCATCGGCAGCCCGCCTGTCGCCAGGTGAACCCCGGCCGCCAGCCCCACCGCCGTGCCTTCGTTGGCGGCGATGATATGCTTTTCGGGCGGCAGCGTCGCATCGACAAAAGCGCAGAATTCCTTGAGCAGGGAATCCGGCACCCCGGCCAGGAAGGCAACGCCCGCCCCGGACAGAGTTTCGTAGAAGGCCTTGGGAGAGATCATCGCCGCGCCCTTATTTCGTGCCGGGGATCAGTTCGAGGATCTCGCTCAGCGCCATCATGCGCGAATCGCATTCCGCCGAGCGGCCATGTTCGAGGATCGACAACGCCGTGCCCAGCATCGCCGGATAGGCCGAGCGCAGAAGCTGGTTGGCGTAGATGACAACGTTGATCCCGTTGTCCTCCAGTTCCTGCTCGGTGGTCGTGTTGTAACTCGACGGCACCGCCACCAGTGGCTTGCGGTTGGGCAGATGGTTGTAGCGCCGGCAGAATTCAAAGACCTCGTCGGGGGTCTTCTGGCGCGAATGGATCATGATGCCATCGGCGCCGGCCGCCAGGAAGGCCTCGGCCCGTTCCATCGCATGGTCCACACCCTTGCCCAGAATCAGGCTTTCCAGCCTGGCAAAGACCATGAAATCTTCGGTCTGCTGGGCCATCTTGCCCATGCGGATCTTGTCGGAAAACGCCTCGATGCTGTCCTGCGTCTGCTCGACATCGGTCCCGAACAGCGAGTTCTTCTTCAGCCCGGTCTTGTCCTCGATGATGACCGCAGAAATGCCCAGACGCTCCAGCGTGCGCACGGTGAACTGGAAATGCTCGGGCTTGCCGCCGGTGTCGCCGTCATAAATGATCGGCTTGGTGGTGACTTCCAGCACCTCGTTCAGGGTTACGACGCGGCCAGTGGTGTCGACGGCCTCGATGTCGGGCTTGCCCTTCGAGGTCGAGTCGGTCAGCGAACTGGCCCACATGCCGTCGAATTCCTTGCGCCCGCGCGGCGTGTCGATGCCGGCCTTCTCGATGATCAGCCCCGAGAGGGCGTTGTGCAGGTCGAGAAAGCGCAGCAGCGGCTTTGCGTGGAGCATCCGGCGAAGGCTGGCCCGGCGGATGTCGGGGGTGGTGCCAATTTCCTTCAGGGCTTTGTTCAACTGGGTCGAAGAAATGCCCTGCGTATAAGGCACCTCGACCAGTTTCCCGCCCCATTCGGCCAGCGCGTCGATCACTGCCTGACGGGTCCTTGCCTGAACCCCGGTCTGCCAATCATCGCCGTGAACCACGAAGTCGGGCTTGTAGGTGCGCAGGTTGGGCACATAATCCAGCGTGTGCTGTGCAACCACCCGCGCCACCCCCTTGAGGTTGCCGATCACCTCGGCACGCTGCTCCCAGGCCATATGGGGAACCCGCTTGTAGCTGGCAATCGCCTTGTCCGTCAGCAGACCAACAGTCACTTCGCCCAATTCGGCCGCGCGCTTGATGATGTTGATGTGACCCGGGTGGATCAGATCTGCGCTCATGCCGACGTAAACGGATTTGGTCATGCCTCGGGGTCCTCGCTCTGATCGTGCTCACGCAACACATGATGACCTGTCGACGGGAAAGTAAAGATAGGCAAAAGGCTGTCGACAGAATGTAAAGCCTTCGTATCGTCGGCGTCCTGTGAGCGCAAGCATACGACAAAGACAGTAGAACGCCCCCCGCGCCATGGCGGGGGGAGCGCTTGCTGCGCGCGAAAAACTCGGTCAATCCTGTGCCAAACAGGGAGAGACCCATGACCTTGACCATGCCCGCCGACACCGAACCGCAGGATCGCGTCTGGATGGCCTTCCCGCGCGAAGGCGCCACGCTGGGCACAACCAGCGCCGCGCGTGACGAAGGCTATGCCGCCTGGAGCACCGTCGCGCGTGCTGTTGCGGAATTCGCGCCGGTGGCCATGATCGTCGATCCCAGCGAGACAACGCGCGCGCGCCGCATGCTTGGCGGCGCGGTCGAGCTTTACGAGCACCCGCTGGGAGAATTCTGGCTGCGCGATTCGGGCCCCACCTTCGTGCATGACGCGGATGGCCGATTGGCAGCAGTGGACTGGATCTTCAACGGTTGGGGTGGGGCGGATTGGGCCTCGCCGACGTCCGACAATGCGCTCGCCGCTTTCATTGCCGGGCTGGCTGGCGTGCCGGTAATCCGCTCGCTGCTGGTCAACGAAGGGGGTGGCATCCATGTCGATGGCGAAGGAACCGTGCTGCTGACCCAGACGGTCCAGCTCGACCCCGGGCGCAATCCGCTGGCCGACCGCGCGCGGATCGAGGCCGAGATGGCACGCACTCTTGGCGCACGAAAGGCGATCTGGCTGCCGCGCGGATTGACGCGCGACTACGATACTTTCGGCACGCGCGGACATGTGGACATTGTTGCCACCTTCCCCGCGCCGGGCCGGGTTCTGGTCCATGACCAGCGCAATCCGGACCACCCCGACCACCTTGTCAGTGCCGAGGTCCGCGCGATCCTGTCACAAGAAACCGATGCTCAGGGCCGCGCGCTGGAGGTGATCCCCCTGCCCGCGCCCGAGGCGCAGACCGATGCGCATGGCTTTGTGGATTATTCCTATGTCAACCATCTGGTTTGCAACAGCGGCGTGATCGCCTGCGCCTTTGGCGAACTCGCCGCCGACAGTCGCGCCGCCGCGATCCTTGCAGAGGCCTATCGCGGCCGTCG
>CALEZJ010000500.1 GCA_937927885.1 uncultured Paracoccaceae bacterium
GGCTGAGGTCGATGTTCCACTGCCCGCTGGCGCCCATGGCCACGGTCAGGCCCAGCGCACGGCGCTCCCAGGCGGCGTGGAACAGCGGCTCGTCGGCCTCGGGCGCCACGGGGCCAAAGCCCATCCGCCCCCCCAGATCCTGCGGCCCCCTCATGCGGGCACCTTTGGCAGGCCGGTGCCGACCATGCTTTCGCGTGTGACCAGCGCCGCCAGAGCGTCGGCGTCCAGACCCTCGGTCCCCTCAGGCCGCATCGGCACCACCAGATAGCGCAGCTCGGCGGTGGAATCCCAGACCCGCACCCGCTGTCCCTCGGGCAGGACCAGCCCGAATTCGGCCAGCACGGCGCGGGGTTCGATCACCACGCGCGAGCGATAGGCGGGGGATTTGTACCAGACCGGCGGCAGGCCCAGCAGCGTCCACGGATAGCACGAGCATAGCGTGCAGACGATGACGTTGTGCTCCCGAGGCGTGTTGAACACCGCTTGCACATGTTCGCCCTGACGCCCCGTGAACCCCATCGAGGCGACGGCCGCCGTCGCATCGCGCGCGAGCCAGTCGGCAAAGGCGGGATCCGTCCAGGCCCTTGCCACCACGGCGCATAGGTGTCGATGATCGCATCCACTGCGGCGGGGTCGATCAGGCCCTTGCGGGTCAGGATCGTCTCCAGCGCGCGCACCCGGGCGTCCATCGGTTCAAGGTGGTTGTCATGGTCGTGGTCGGGGTGATCGTGTGGCATGGCGGGCCCTCCATTCCCAGACTAGGGCGCCATCCCGCAAGGTGCAAGCGCGCGCCCCTTGCCTTGGCATTGCGAAGGCGCCACCTTGGGTGCATGACATCCGCCGATCCGATGGACCCGTTCGACGTGCCGCGCCTCCTTGCCGGGATGACCACAGCCGCGGCGGTCACGGCATTCCTCACGCGACTGACCGCGCCGCTGGGCTTTCCGGTTCATGTCATCGGCGCGCTGCCCCACCCGCACCAGCCCTATCCGGAACGCTTCATCCACGCCAATTGGCCCCCCGCCTGGCACGATGCCTATTTCAATCGCGGTTTTGGCGAACACGATCCGGTGCAGCGTGCGGCGATCATGCTGGGTTCGTCCTTCAGCCTCGATGACTTGCGAAAGGGCGCGATCGGTCCCTTGACGGTGCGCGAAACCGAAGTGCTGGATTTTGCCGCCGCCCTGGGATTCCCCCATGGGTTTGCGACCCCGGTTTACCGCGACAATGGCTATACCGGCCTTGCCTGTGTGGTGGGCCCTGGCCCCGATCCCGCACCACGGACCCGGGCGCTTTTGCAATTCCTGCTGATGCATGCCCATGACCGGCTGCGCGCGCTCAGCGCACGCCCCGACGACGGCAGCCCCGCCCTGACCCCGCGCGAGATCGAGGTCCTGACCCTGGCCCGTCGCGGCCTGACCGATGCCGCCATCGCGCGCGAGGCAGGGATCGCGCTGCGCACCGTCCGGTTCCATTTTGACGCGATCCGCCGCAAGCTGGGTGCGCGCACAAGGGCCGAAGCCCTGGCCCGCGCCGTCGCCCAGCATCTTCTTCCGGCCTGACCTGTTACTTGTGACAGTTGCGCGCAGCCAAGCGGCAGCGCTAACGTCGCGTCATTCCGGTCGAAATTTTCAACTTCGAGGGGCGTGTGGCCAATCGGCCCGCGCCCCTATTTCGCCAGCACCCGGCGCCCGGTCATGGCGATCATCAGGATGATGCCTATGTTCAACAGGTTCCAGCCGATCCCGTTGACGAACGCCATCGTGTACGACCCTGTCACGTCATAGATCCAGCCAGACATCCAGCCACCCAGCGCCATTCCCAGGATCGTCGCCATGACGACAAAACCCACCCGCGTTCCGGCTTCGCGCGGCGGCATCTTTTCGCGGACGATGATCGCATAGGCGGGCACGATGCCGCCCTGCGACAGGCCGAAGATCAGGCTGACGACATAGAGCGACGCCAGCCCGTCGGCTGTCAGATACAGCATGAGGCCGATCATCTGCCCGATGGAGCCGATCAGCAATGTCGGTACGCCGCCCAGCCGATCGGTGATGACACCCGACACCAGCCGCGAAACCACCCCGCCCAAAAGGAGGAGTCCCAGCATTTCGGCCCCGACGGCCGGGCCGAATCCCAGATCCACGCACAGGGCCACCAGATGCACCTGCGGCATTGACATGGCCACGCAACAGCCGACCCCGGCCAGCGCCAGCAGCCACATCAGGACAGAGGGCGAGAAAGGCCCCTGCCCGCCGCCATGCCCGGTCGCCTGTGCAGCCGCCGTCATGCTGGCGGCCGGGACGCTGCGGCGCAGGAATTGCGCACCGGGGATGACCACCAGCGGCACCAGCGCGGCCAGGATCCAGCAGACGGCGCGCCAGCCCTGATCCTGCAACACGCCCGACAGAGCCACGGGCCAGATCGCCCCCGCCAGATAATTGCCGCTGGCGACGATGGCCACCGCGATGCCCCGCCGTCGCCGGAACCACAGTGACACATCGGCGATCAAGGGGCCAAAGAACACCGAGGTCCCCAGCCCGATCAGGAACTGCGCCAGCGCCAGCACCATCAGCGTGGGGCTGAGCGCGGCGAGCGCAAAGCCCAGCCCGCTGACCAGCGCCGAACCGGTCATCGCCCGGGACACGCCGAACCTGTCCACCGCGCGCCCCAGCACCACATTGCCCAGCGCAAAGCCCAGCATGGTCAGCGTATAGGGCAAGGACGCCCCTCCGCGCGTGCCGCCGAATTCGGCCTGAACCGCAGGCAGCAGGGCGATGATCGACCACATGCCGACATTCCCCACAGCCGAAACGCCCAGGGCCAGAGCCGCGCGGCCCCACGAAGTTCGACTGTCAAGGATCTCGCTCATGGCGCCACCTTACGGGCCCACCCAAGGCCGCGCCACCGGAATTTTACAGGTGAACGACCTACCCTTTCACCTTGCCGGAAATACTCCGGGGGAAT
>CALEZJ010000501.1 GCA_937927885.1 uncultured Paracoccaceae bacterium
GGCATTGGGGCCGGGCAGCAGCGGCATCACCCCGCGCAGGAATGTCCCGGCGTCGTGGGTCGAGGCGATGACCGCGACATAGACCGGAAAGACCACCAGCGCGACGCCGAAGATCAGGATGGCATGGGCGAAGAAGTTGCCCCAGCGGTTGTTGTCGACCATGACGCGCTCCCCCGGGTCAGTAGTTCACGCGCCGCTCGATATAGCGGAACTGGATGACGGTCAGGACGATGACGATTGCCATCAGGATGACGGATTGCGCAGCCGACGATCCCAGGTTCAGGCCCACGAACCCGTCGCGGTAGACCTTGTAGACCAGGATCGCGGTTGCGTGGTTCGGGCCGCCCTCGGTCGTGGCATGGATCACGCCGAAGGTGTCGAACATCGCATAGACGATATTGACCACCAGAAGAAAGAAGGCGGTCGGCGACAGCAGCGGGAAGACGATGGTCCAGAACCGCTTGAACCGGCCGGCGCCGTCGATGGCGGCCGCCTCGATCAGCGATTGCGGGATGGATTGCAGGCCGGCAAGGAAGAAGAGGAAGTTGTAGCTGACCTGTTTCCACGCCGCCGCGACCACGACCAGGATCATCGCATGGTCGCCGTTCAGCCGGTGGTTCCAGTCGATGCCGAGGCCGCGCAGGGCATAGGGCATGATGCCGACCGAGGGGTTGAAGATGAACCACCACAACACGCCGGCCACGGCGGGCGCCACGGCATAGGGCCAGACCATGAAGGTCGTGTAGGCATCGCGCGTACGGATCATCCGGTTGACCATGACGGCAAAGAGCAGCGCCAGCGACATGGACAGAAGCGCGGTCGAGATCGAAAACACCGCCGTGACCTTCATCGAGGCCAGGTAATGCGGATCGGCGAACAGGCGTTCGAAGTTGCGAAACCACACGAAGGTGGTTCGCATGCCGAAGGGATCCTGCCGCAGCATCGACTGCCACAGCGCCTGCGAGGCGGGCCAGACAAAGAACACCAGCGTGATCACCACCTGCGGCGCGAGCAACAGATAGGGCAACCAGAGGTGCCTGAACGTCATGCGTTTGGTCTGCATGGCGGAATCCCGGGCAAAGGAAGGCCCGCCCGACCGCGTTCGGCCGGGCGGGCGGATGGGTTACTGCATCGCCGCTTCGAATTCGCGCAGCAGGGCGTTGCCGCGCGCCACGATGTTGTCGGCGGCCTGCTGGGCGGTCTGGGCGCCGGTGATCATGCCCTCCATTTCCTCGGAGACCACATCCCGGATCTGCACATAATTGCCGAACCGCAGGCCGCGCGAATTTTCCGTCGGCGGGTTCAGGTTCATTTGCAGGATCGAGGTGTCCGAACCCGGGTTCGCCTCGTAATACCCCTGCTCGCGCGTCAGGTCGAACGAGGCCTGGGTGATCGGCAGATAGCCGGTCTGCTGGTGCCACCAGGCCTGCTGTTCGGGCTGCGACAGGAAGGCAAAGAAGCGCGCGACCCCTTCGTATTCCGCGGCGTCATGCCCGGTCAGCACCCAGAGCGTGGCGCCGCCGATGATGGTGTTCTGCGGCGCGCCGGGCACGTCGTCGTAATAGGGCTGCATGCCATAGCCGACGCTGAAATTGGCGTTCGACAGCACGCCCGCGCGGCCCGCCGAACTTTCCAGCATCATCGCGCATTCGCCCGAGTAGAATTTGGGCCCGGCGTCCGGGCCGGGTCCGCCGCCGGCCCAGCTGAACAGACCTTCGGCCTGCCAGCGCGCCATGTTTTCCCAATGCCGGATCAGCGCCGGATGCTGGTTCAGCACCAGTTCGGCATCAAATCCGCCAAAGCCGTTTTCGCGCGTGCCCAGGGGCAGGTTGTGCCAGGCGAGGAAGTTCTCCAGATGCACCCAGGACGGCCAGCGGGTGGTAAAGCCGCAAGTGGCCGCGCCCGAGGTGACGATCTGGCGCGACATGTCCTCCATCTCGGCCCAGGTGCGGGGGGAATGGTCGGGGTCGAGGCCAGCCGCCGTCAGGATGTCGCGGTTCAGATAGAGGATCGGCGTCGACGAGTTGAACGGGAACGACAGCATGTTGCCGCTGGGATCGGTGTAATAGCTGACAACCGTGGGCAGGTAGGCCGACGGGTCAAAGGGCACGTTGTGGTCCGCCATCAGTTGATAAAGCGGGTAGATCGCACCCTCGGCCGCCATCATGGTGCCGGTGCCGACCTCGAACACTTGCAGGATATGCGGCTGTTCGCCGGCACGGAAGGCCGCGATGGCGCTGTTCATCGCCTCGGTATAGGTGCCGCGGAAGGTGGGGCGCACGACAAAATCGGACTGGGTGGCGTTGAAGGCCGCCGCGGTTTCCTCGATCAGTTCGCCCAGGCGGCCGCCCATGGCGTGCCACCATTGCAGTTCGACCTGCGCCTGTGCGGCGGGGGCGCTGAGCGCCAGCGCCACGGCAGTCAACACCGGAAGTCGGTATCTTGTCATCGGAATATCCCCCTGGGTCATGGTCAGTCGGCTCGCGTGGTTGCGGCGGAATCGGCGCCGCGGTTCGTCCTCCCGAAACGCGAATTCCAGCACTTTGCTTCGTTATTCTTCGTTTGTGAAGCCTTTATGTCGGCCGCCGAAAAATCCTGTCCCCGGAAATGAAAAAGGCGGCCCCAACGGAGCCGCCCCACCCGGGACTTCCACAGAGTCTCAGCCGCTGAACGAGTCCATCGGCGCCTCGACATAGCGCAGGCCGCGCGGGCCCCAGCGGTTCCAGCCCAGCATTTCGGACAGCGTCACCGGTTGCAGGCCACGGGCCAGAAGCCCTTGCAGGGCCTCGGGAACGGCGCGGATGGTCGGGCCGTGGATGTCATGCGCCAGGATGACCGAGCCGGGTCTGGCGCTTTGCACCATGCGCGAGGCAACCACCGAGGGGCCGGGCCTGCGCCAGTCATTGGTGTCGACCGACCAGATGATGGTCGGCAGGTTGCGCTGGTCGGCCAGCATGCGCATCTGCCGCTGGCTGAACGCGCCATAAGGCGGACGCATCGTCACCGGCACCGCGCCCACGGTTTCCCAGATGATCTGCTGCGTGCGGTCGATTTCGGTCAGCACCGTGCCGTCGCCCTGCTGCGACAGCACCGGATGGGTCCAGGTGTGGTTGCCGATCTCGTGCCCCTCGGCGACCATGCGGCGCAGGATTTCGGGATAGCGGCGGGCGTTCTGGCCAATGACATAAAAGGTCGCGCGCGCGCGGTACTGCGCCAGGATGTCCAGCAGGACCGGCGTGTTCTGCGGGTGCGGTCCGTCGTCGAAGGTCAGCGCGACCTGCGGGCGCTGGGTGCTGACCGAGTTCAGCGACACCAGCCCGTGCGAGGCCGTCAGGCGCGGCCTCGGCAGCACGGGCACCGCCGCTGCGGTTTGCGCCGCGGCAGAGCTGGAAACGCCCGAGACCGCTGCACCGGCAAGGCACAGCGTTCCGAGGCCGGACAGCAGGGTCCGACGATTCAAGGTAGTCACAACGTCCCCCGACGTTTGTGTTGGCAGCAGTGTCAGTCCTAGGCGGAGTTCCGCCGAGCAAAAAGGTGATTCGCCGCAAAGGGTTGCAGAACCCCGGGCCCTGCGGCGGGAATGTCACAAAGGCGACGTTTGCGCCGCCTACAGACGGTCGCGCAGCGAGAACCACAGCATCGCCGCCACCATCAGGGGCCAGCGCAGGCTGGCGCCGCCGGGGAAGGTCGGGCTGGGCACCGAGGCCATGACGTCGAATCGCCCCGCCTGCCCGTTGATCGCCTCGGCCATCAGCTTGCCCGCCAGGGTGCCCATCGCCACCCCATGGCCCGAAAAGCCCGAGGCGGTCAGCACATTCCCGGCCAGCCGCGCGAAATAGGGCATGCGATTGGCGGCAATGCCCAGTGTTCCGCCCCAGGAATGGGTGATCTCGATGCCCTTGAGTTGGGGAAAGACCTCTTCCATCGGGCGGCGCACCTTGGCGGCGATGTCGGCGGGAAAGCGATAGCCATAGGATTCGCCCCCGCCGAACAGCAGGCGGTTGTCGTCGGAAAAGCGGAAGTAATTGATGACAAACCGCGAATCCGCCACGGCGTGGTTGGCCGTCAGGACAGTGGCGCGTTCGTCGTCACTCATCGGGCGGGTGGCGGCGATGAAATTGTTGATCGGCATGACCCGCGCGGCGATCTGGGGTTCCAGCCGACCGGAATAGCCGTTCATCGCCAGCACGACGAACCGCGCGGTGATCGTGGCCTGATCGGTCATCACCCGCGCCGGATCGGCCTTTGTCAGCGCGGTGACCCGGCTGCGTTCATGGATGCGCACCCCGGCGGCGGCGCAGGCCCGCGCGAGGCCCAGCGCATAGCGCAAGGGGTGCAGATGCCCGCCGCCCCTGTCCAGATCGCCGCCGTAATAGATCGGCGAGTTCAGGATCGCGCGCATCGCCTCGCGCCCCAGCGGCTGGATCAGCGGATAGTCATAGTCGCGCGCCATCTTGTCGGCATAGGCGTGCATGTCGCGCACATAGCGTTCCTTGTGCGCGGCGTGCAGGATGCCGTCGGCCCAGCCGGCATCGGGCGCATGGCGCGCCGCCAGATCGCGGGTCAGCGCGACGGATTCCAGCGACAGATCCCACAGCGCCCGCGCCGCACCCTTTCCGACCCAGCGTTCCAGCGTGTCCTGATCCTGCCGCTGACCGGTGCCCACCTGCCCGCCATTGCGCCCCGAGGCGCCAAAGCCGACGCGCTGCGCCTCGAGCAGCACCACGTCGAACCCGCGTTCGGCCAGATGCAGCGCCGCGCTGAGCCCGGTGAACCCGCCGCCAATGACGCAGACATCGCAAGACATCGCCCCCGCCGCCGCCGGAAACCCGGGCAAGGGCGTCGCGGTGGCGGCGTAGTAAGAGGCCGGATAGGCCCCCGGCCGGTCATTGGCGGTGATCAGGTCCATCGGTCAGCCCTGCAACATGCCCTCGGCCTTGATCCGGACATAGGCCTCGTCCAGCGCCTTGGTGGCGCGGGTGATCAGGATGTCGATTTCATCCGTGGTGATGACCAGCGGCGGCGAGATGATCATGCGGTCATAGACATGGCGCATGATGAGGTTGTTGGCAAAGCACCGCTCGCGGGTGATATAGCCCGCCGCCCCCTGCTCGCCGTCAAAGCGTGCGCGGGCGCCCTTTTTCGGCGTCAGCGCCAGCGAGCCCATCAGCCCGACCAGCTTTGTCTCGCCGACCAGCGGATGGTCGGCCAGCGCGTGCCAGCGCTGCGCCAGATAGGGATGGGCCACGTCGCGCACATGCTCGATGACGCCCTCTTCCTCCAGAATGCGCAGGTTTTCCAGCGCCACGGCGGCGGCCACCGGATGGCCGGAATAGGTGTAGCCATGGGCGAATTCCGACTGCCCGATGGTGTTCGCCACCTCGTCGCAGACGACCGAGCCGCCGATCGGCACATAGCCCGACGACAGGCCCTTGGCGATGGTCATGATATGCGGGCGGATGTTGAAGGTCTGGCTGCCGAACCAGTTGCCGGTGCGGCCAAAGCCGGTGATGACCTCGTCGACGATCAAGAGGATGCCGTATTTGTCGACGATGCGCTGGATTTCCGGCCAGTAGGTGGCGGGCGGCACGATCACCCCGCCGGCGCCCTGGATGGGTTCGGCGATGAAGGCCGCCACCTTGTCGGCGCCCAACTCAAGGATCTTTTCCTCGAGCTGGCGCGCGCGGGCCAGACCGAAGTCCTCGGGCGTCATGTCGCCGCCTTCCAGATACCAGTGCGGCTGGTCGATATGCACGATGCCGGGGATCGGCAGCCCGCCCTGCGCGTGAATGGCGCTCATGCCGCCAAGGCTGCCGCCGCCCATCGTGCTGCCGTGATAGCCGTTCTTGCGGCTGATGACGATCGAGCGTTCGGGCTGGCCCTTCAGCGCCCAGTACTGGCGCACCATGCGCAGGTTGGTGT
>CALEZJ010000502.1 GCA_937927885.1 uncultured Paracoccaceae bacterium
GGACCAGTCGGGCGTGCATTCTTCATCGTCCCAGCTCTTGCTGGGCCGGATTCCGGTCGCAGATCGAGGAAGGACCCCGTTCAGGGGCCATGGGACAATCGTTGCCAGAGTGTTAACAGGAACTATAACCCATTGATATTCAACAGGTCTGAAAATGTCCCACGCGTGGGACAGTCCGGATCAGGTCCAGCTGTAGCCGAACACGGTGCCGAAATCGGCAACCGCCATGGCGGCGTTGCCCCGCCGCGCCCGCCGCAGCCAGAGGCGGCCGTGCACCTCGGTCGCGCTGAAATCCGCATCCGCAGGCAGCGCGCAATCCTGCGCCCAGATACCGCCCAGACATTCCGAACCGGCCAGCGTGAACCTCTCGCTGCATCGCACCCCGCTGACGTCGAGGTTGCCGTAGCACACCAGTCTTTCCAGATCAGCGCTGACAAGACGCGCGCCCTTGAAACTGGCGGTGCCGCGAAACTCGGCCCCGGTCAGGCAGGCGTCGGCAAAGACCACGTCATCAAAGCGCACATCCATCACGAAAAGCGCGCCACTCAGATCGGTGACCCCGTCGATCCGCGCGCCCTGAAACCACGCCAGCCCGTCAAACCGCGCGCCGCGCGCGATCAGACCTCCCTTCAGATGCGCGCCGCGCAGGTCGACACCCGAAAGAGGCAGGCCGCCGAGGTCCAGCACCTCGTCCAGCGTGATCCCGCGCAGGTCCAGCGCCTCACCGTGCCGCCACGGCCGGCTCAACGCCTCGCGGATCGCGGCCGCCCTCATGCCAGCGCCATCAGAGCATCGGCCCACGGCAGCGCGAGGTCGTCGGCCATGTCGGGACCCGAGGCATCGTGCGTGACCCGCTCGCCCACCATCACCGCCCCGGCGGCGGTCATCATCTCCTCGATCCGCTTGCCGCCAAAGTTGAAGGTCTCCGGGTACTCGCTGTCGCCCATGCCGAACACGGCAAACCGGACACCGCTCAGGTCCGGCTGCTGCGCGGCCATCTTCTCCGCGAAAGGTTTGGCCGAGGCGGGCAGGTCGCCATCCCCATAGGTCGAGGTGACGATCAGATAGAGCGTGCCCGCCTCAAACGCGGCCGGGTCGAAATCGGCCAGATTGGCCACATCGGCGCCGATGTGGCCTGCAATATCCTCGGCCAGCATCTCGGCATTGCCGGTCTCGGTGCCGTAAAGAACCTGCGTGGGCATTCACTCCCCCCTTTGTGCAAGGGCCAGCATCGCGACCCGTGTCCTGATCTTCGCGCGCACCCGCCCTTCCGGGGCGGCGGCGCGTTCGGCCTCGTCGATGCGCTGCCAGCCTGCATAGCCGACCGCCTGCGGCACCAAGGGCGCCAACGCGTCGCGTCGCGGCTTGCCGCCGGGGCCAAGGTCGGCGGCGATGGTCGCCGCGACCTGCATCGCGTCAGCGCGGTTTTCCGGGATCGTGCCGCGCGGGCCACGCCGCGCCCAGCCGGTGGTATAAAGGCCGGGGGCGATGCGGCCCTCGACGTCGGCCTCCTGCCGAGAGCCGTCAAAGCCGATGGCCGTCAGCACAGTGTCGCAGGGCAAGGACAGGCGTTCGGCACCGCGCGCAAAGCGGGCGGCGGTGACGCGCGTGTCGCCCTCGATCGCCTCGGGCACCCAGCCAAAGTGAAAATGCACCGCGCAGCGCGCGCCTTCGGGCGCGTGGCCATTCAGGGTGGCCAGCGCCTCGATGACCTTGCCCTCGCCCTCGGCGCCATGAACTTGGATCGACGCCGCCCCCAGCCGCCCCAGTTCCTTCAGCATCACCGGATCGAATTTCGCCGCCTCTGCGGGCGAGCGGCCCACCACGTCAATCCGCGTGACCGGGGGAAGGGTCAGCGTCAGGTCGGACCCCTCGCATTCCGCGTCGGTCTTGGCCAAAAGGCGCACGAGGTCCACCGCCACGTTGCCGTTGCCGATCACCACCACGCGCGCGCCGATCTGCGGCGGGGTCGAATCCGGCGCGTCGTTCCACGCCCGGGTCACCACGCCCGAGCCCAGCACGCCCGGCAAGTCGTCGCCCGGCACGCCCAACTTGCGGTCCTGATCAAGGCCCGTCGCCAGCACCACTGCGTCATACATCTCGCGCAGCGCCTCCAGCGTCACATCGCGGCCCAGCGTGACATCGCCGAAAAACTGCACGCCTTGGCGCTCGAACAGCCGTTCGAACTGGCGGATCACCGCCTTGGTGCCTTGATGATCCGGCGCCACGCCATAGCGGATCAACCCATAGGGCACGGGACGCGCGTCCAGAATGTCGATCCGCGCGTCGGGCAGCGCCTTGGCCAGCGCCTGCGCGCAATAGCATCCCGCAGGTCCGGCGCCGATGATGGCAATGCTGTGCATCTAGCCCTCCACCCTTGCCCAGGGATGCGGGCGCCCGGTCAGATCGACATAGAGCGCCTTTTGCGCCATCCATGCCCGGATCCCCTCGCGCCCCTTTTCACGGCCCGTCCCGGCCTCCTTTTCCCCGCCGAAGGGGGTCGAGATGGAAAACTGCTTGTAGGTGTTGATCCAGACCGTCCCCGTGGTGATCGCCCGCCCCACACGCCAGGCGCGCGGAAAGTCACGGGTCCACACACCACAGGCCAGACCATAGGCGCTGTCGTTGGCCTGCGCGATCACGTCAGCCTCGTCGTCAAAGGGCAGCACCACCAGAACCGGGCCGAACACCTCCTCCTGACAGATGCGCGCGTCGTTGGTGACGCCGGACAGGATCGTCGGCAGGTAATAGGCGCCCGCGTCATAGACCCCACCCGTGGGCGCCCGCCCGCCGCAGAGCAGCGTCGCCCCTTCGGCCAGCGCGCGCTCCACATGATCCGCCACGGCGGCGCGGTGGTCGAAATGCACCAGCGGCGCCACCTGCGTTGCCGGATCGAAGGGGTCGCCCACGACCAGCGCCTGCGCCGCCTTGACCAGCGCCGGAACAAAGCTGTCCCAAATCGCGCGTTGCACGAACAGGCGTGAGCCCGCGATGCAGCTTTGCCCGGTAGACGAGAACATGCCGTAAAGGATGCCCGCGATGGCCAGTTGCGGGTCGGCGTCCGCAAAGACGATGGTGGGTGATTTGCCGCCCAGTTCCAGGGACACCGGCATCAGTTTCTGCGCCGCCTGCCGGGCCAGCGTGCGCCCGGTCTCGGTGCCACCGGTGAAGCCGACGCGCTTGATCGCCGGGTGTTCGACCAAGAGGTTGCCGATCTCGCGCCCGGCGCCGGGCAGGACGGAAAAGAGGCCCTTTGGCAGCCCGGACGCCTCGACAATCCGGGCCAGTTCCAGCGCGACCAGGGGCGCCCAGCTTGCCGGTTTCAAGAGAACGGCGTTTCCTGCCGCCAGCGCAGGGGCGACCTTTTGCGCGTCCGAGGCGATGGGCGAGTTCCACGGCGTGATCGCCGACACCACGCCCAAGGGTTCATGCACCGAGAGCGTCAGGTAATCGCCGCGCTGGGTGGTCAGCGCGTCATCCATCGTCTCGAGCGCGGCGGCCATATAGCGGAATGTCCCCGCAGCCGACGCCGCCAGCGCCGAGGTTTCGCGCAGGGTCTTGCCGGTGTCGAGCGTTTGCAGCCGGGCGATGCGCGGCGCGTTGGCCTCGATCCCTTCGGCGATGCGGGTCAGGGTGCGCGCGCGCTCGTGCGGTTTCAGGCCGCGCCATGCGGGATCGGCCTGCGCGGCGACGGCGCGGGCAATCGCGCGTTCGCCGTCCGCACGGCTGGCGCCGTTGAAGGTGAGGAGTTCGCGCCCGTCGATCGGGCTGATCGAGGTGAGGGGCGCGCCGATGCCCGCCTCCCATTCCCCGCCGATGAACAGGCGGCCATCGGGCAGATCGTTCATATCGCCAGCCTCCGCTGCCGGTTCATAACCTCGCGCGCGACCGAGAGGGCGGTGGCGGCGGAGGTCTTGGGGTTCTCGGGCGAGGGGTGGCCGGCGATAGTGATGGAGC
The DNA here is from genome assembly GCA_937927885.1 of uncultured Paracoccaceae bacterium. Classification (GTDB taxonomy): domain Bacteria; phylum Pseudomonadota; class Alphaproteobacteria; order Rhodobacterales; family Rhodobacteraceae; genus Pararhodobacter. The sequence goes on from CALEZJ010000502.1 coordinate 3,958, forward strand.
AATCCGCCGCCCCCGCGCGCACCCGGTATTCGTGCAGGTTCTGGGTCACACCGGGGTCGGCCACCAGCCGCACGCGGGTTGCGTCAAAGCCGATCCCGGCCAGGGCCAGTGTGGCGGCGACATTGGCGTTCCTGGGATAGGCGAGTGCGGCCTCGCGCGCGGAACCCTCGAAGAACACTGTGGGTTCGGTCAGCGAAGCAAGGTCCAGCGCCTGTTCGGCGGGTGTCCCCCTCCATGCCAGTGGCGGCTTTCGACCGGTATAGGTGACTTCGGCAATCCCCGAAGGGCGCAGCGCCGACAGCAGATCCACCCCCCCTATCGCGCCTGCGGGCAGGATGATGCGGGTCATGCCCTGTTCGGCGGCTGCCACCAGTTCTGCGTGCAGCGCGTCATCGGCCAGCGCACCGATAGAGACGACCACGGTTTCAATCCCCGCGCGCAGACAGGCGGTCGCGTGGTCGCGCACCGCCGAATGGCCTGCGCATTCGACCACCAGATCGGGGCGGGCGGCGATCAGGGCGGCGGTGCTGTGCACCGCACCCCGAGGCCCCTCGGCCCCGGGCCGCACCAGCGCCGTCACCCGCACCTCGGGGCCGATCAGCCCCACCAGCGCGCGCGCGATGCTGCCGTATCCGATCAGCCCCAGATGCATCACGCCACCTTTCCAGCCGCGCCGGCGGGGGGACCCGCAAAGCTTTCGCCGAAGGGTCCGATGGACAGCATGTCGACCTCGATCAACCGCGGGCCTGTCGCGGCCAAGGCCGCATCCAGCGTCGCGGCAAAGTCATTGACCGAGGACACGCGCACATGCGGCATGCCGATCGAGGCGCAGTGCAGCGCGAAATCGGGCGTGTGCAGGGCGGAATAATGGTGCCGCCCGTCATATTGCGCGTCCTGGATGTTGCGGATCACGCCGTAAGCCTGATCGTTCATCAAAACATAGACCAGCGGTGCCTTTTCCTCGACCGCGGTGATCATCTCGGCGATGCCCAGTTGCGTGCCGCCGTCGCCGATCAGCACCACGGCCTTGCCGCCGTCGCTGGCCAGTGCCGCGCCAATGCCCATTGCCACCCCCTGTCCGATCCCGCCACCCAGGGCATGAACGCCCAGCCGTGCCTCGGCAAAGCCGACATAGCGGTTGCCAAAGGTCGAGTTCGAGATCGTCACATCGCGCACCCAGGGGTGACGCCCGGCGGGCAGACGCTGCACCAACGCATCGGCTATCGCCTGATAGGGACCCATCTGGGCGCGCAACCGCCCCTCGCCTTCGGCCCGAGCGCGCGCCACGTCAAAGCGCAGTTGCGGGTCCACCTCCAGCCGATCCGGCAGCAGGGCCAGCAGGCGGCGCAGCGTGTCGGCCCCGTCGCCATGCAGGAACATTTCAACGGGGTAATTGCGTCCGCCCTGACTGGCCTCGGCGTCGATCTGCACCAAAGGGCGCGGCAGGCGCATGGCGTTGTTGAGCGTCTCGTTGCCGCGCAGGCGCGAGCCCACGACGATCATCAGATCGCATCCGGCGTAAAGCGCCTGGGCCTCGGGCGTCATGTTGAAGGCGCCCAGATTGGCGGCCTCGTCCTCGGGGACAATCGCGCGGCCCTGGGTGGAACTGACGGCGGCAAAGCCCCTGCGCACCAGTTCACGCGCCTCGATCGAGGCGCCGCGCGCGCCGCCGCCAAGCCAGAGCATCGGGCGCCGCGCGTTCAAGACCATGTCGGCCAGCGCGGCGATTCCCGCCTGGCTGGCAACGGGACGCTGCGCCACGGGCGGAAGGATGCGGGTTGCGCCGTAAGCCTTGCTGCGCTGCACATCGACCGGAATTTCCAGCGTCACCGGACCCGACGGCGCCGAGATCGCAGCCGAGACAGCGGCGGTCAGGGTGCCGATGGCGGAATCCGCGCTCCACAGCCGGAAATAGGCCTTCGAGATCCCGCGCAGCATCTCGGGCTGGCGAGGCACGTCATGAATCGGCGCGCGGTCGCGGTCGGCAAAGGCCAGATCAACCGTCGAGGTGATGTGCAGGAGCGGCGTGCCCGCCGTCAGCGCCTCGACCTGCGCGCCCGCGGCATTGCCCGCCGCGGTTCCGGTCGAGGTCAGCACCACACCCATTTTCCCCGACACCCGCGCCCAGGCATCGGCCATGTTCATTGCCCCGGCTTCGCCCCGCGCGGGCACGAAGCGGATGCGCCCTTGCCGGGCGATGGCATCCAGGATCGGCATGTTGTGAATCGAGATCACGCCAAAGACGGTGGTGACCCCGATCTCGGCCAGATAGCGCGCGATGAACTCGCCGACGGTGTCGGTCCGCACAATGGGTTCCAGTTTCATGGCCGTTATTCCCCCGGCAAATGATTGAGCCGTGCTCAGATGTGGCGCGACAGGCCGCCCGAGACCTCGATCTGGGCGCCGGTGATGTAGCTGGCCGCGCGCGAGCCCAGAAAGGCGATCGCCGCCGCGGCCTCGGCCGGGTCGCCCAGGCGACCCAGTGGAATGCCCTTCTTGCGGGCAAGGTCGGAATACCATTGCTCGCGGCTGACCGATTGATCCTCGCGCGCGGCAAAGCGGCGGGTCCATTGCCCCGAGCCGATGAGGCCCAGCAGGACCGAATTGACGCGGACATCCGGCGCGAGTTCGATGGACAGCGATTTCAACAGGTTCTGCACCCCGGCCCGGGCCGATGCGGTGCAGACCATGTGCGGTTCCGGCTGATAGGCCAGCAGGGAATTGACGGCGACAATGGCCCCCTTGGCGGCGCGCAGCATCGGCAGGAAGGCGCGCGTGGGGTTGATCTGGCTGAACAGTTTCAGTT
>CALEZJ010000503.1 GCA_937927885.1 uncultured Paracoccaceae bacterium
CTCCTGCCCCAGCCGCAGCGTGTAGCCGGTGATCACGCCCGAGGCCTCGAGCCGCTCCAGCCTCGACTGCACCGTGGTGCGCGCGACCTTCAGCTTTCGCGCCAGCGTGGCCAGGGGCTGGCGGGCATCGGCCATCAACAGGCCGACCAGAGTGCGGTCCAGGTCATCCATGTCATTCTGCCGATCTTTTTCGGCATTCTAACGCCTCTCACCGGCGATTCAATGCTTTTGCTTGGGAGAATTACCGCCTATCTGCGCGGTCCTGACTTTACAGTGCCGGAGGTGGTCCGGACACGATGAGCAGCGAGGCGAAAGGTCACGCCCATGGGAATTTCCGAAACCATCTGGTCCGATCCCGTCGAATACCTGCGTTCGGTGGGGCCGAATGATCCGGTGATGTTCCTCTCGCCTGCCGCGCTTCAGGCGCAGGCGCGCCGCTTTCTGGACGGCTTTCCGGGCCTTCTGACCTATGCCGTGAAATCGAACCCGCACGAGGCGATCCTGACCAACCTCGCCGCCGCCGGGGTTCGCGGCTTTGATGTCGCCTCGCCCGAGGAAATCGCGCTGATCCGCCGCCTCGTGCCCGACGCGGCGCTGCATTACAACAACCCGGTCCGTGCCCGCCACGAGATCGTCTTTGCCGTTGGCCGCGACGTGGCCAGCTACTCGGTCGATTCGCTCAGTGAACTCGACAAGCTTTTCGCGCTGGTTCCCACCCACCGCGCGAATGGCGAACGGGTCGAGATCACCGCGCGCTACAAGCAGCCGGTGGCGGGGGCGGCCTATGATTTCGGCGCCAAGTTCGGCGCGACCGAGGATCTGGCGGCGGAAATCCTGCGCCGCGTGGCCGAGCGCGGCTATACCCCCTCGCTGACCTTCCATCCGGGAACGCAATGCGTCGATCCGATGGCCTGGGACAGCTACATCCGCGCCGCCAAGCGCATCGGCGATGCGGCGGGCGTGCGCGTTCACCGGCTGAACGTGGGCGGCGGCTTTCCGTCGCACCGGGTCTCGTCGGTGGTGCCCTCGCTGGATGCGATCTTCAACCTGATCTCCCGGGTCACCGAAGAGGTGTTTGGCGACGATGCCCCGGCGCTGGTCTGCGAGCCCGGTCGCGGGCTGGTCGGCGATTCCATGGCACTCCTGGCGCGCATCAAGGGCCTGCGCGACGACAACCATGTGTTCCTCAACGACGGAGTTTACGGGGCGTTTTCCGAACTGCCGATCATGGGCGCGATGGACCGCATCACCGCCTGGTCGCCAGAGGGCGAGCAGCGCACGGGCGAAATCCGCCGCCGCGTGGTCTTTGGCCCGACCTGCGATTCGGTCGACCGCCTGCCGGGCGAAACGCCGCTTCCCTCGGATATCGAAGAAGGCGACTACCTGCTGGTGCAGGGCATGGGGGCCTATTCGGTGGCCACCAACACCCGCTTCAACGGCTTTGGCGCGCTGGCCGTGCATCTGGTGATGGATCTGGGAATCTAGGACCATCGCGCCACCCTGCCCGGCATGACCCCGAAGGTGCGCCGCCCCGGCGCACCTTTTCCTTTTGTCGCCCCCTTGCCCCTGCGGCCTGCCCGGCTATCCTCTCGCCCGCGAACAGGGGGACAGCATGCGCGCATTCGGCCAATCTCAGGGCATCAAGCGGCGCGAGGACCTGCGCTTTCTCACCGGCACCGGCCGCTATCTGGCCGACCTTGCGCCCGCGGGCGCGCTGCACGCGGTCTTCCTGCGCTCGCCCGTGGCGGCGGGCCGGATCCGCGACCTGGACGCCGACACCGCGCGCAGCCTGCCCGGGGTGGTCGCCATCCTGACCGCCGCGGACCTGCGCGCCGCGGGCCTTGCCCCGTCGATGGGCTCGACCACGCCCGCCGACCGGCGCGGCGGGCGCGGGCGAAAACCCGCGCGCCCGATCCTGGCCGAGGGGCAGGTGCGCTTTGTCGGCGAGACCCTCGCCTGCATCCTGGCCGAGACCCGCGCCGAGGCCCTCGACGCCGCCGAGGCGATCGCGCTGGACATCGACGCGACGCCGCCGCATCTCGACCTCGCCCCGGGCGGCCCGCCCCTCCACGCCGAGGCGCCCGACAATCTGGCCCTGGACTGGGAGCAGGGCGACGCCGCGGCCGTGGACGCCGCCTTTGCCCGCGCGGCCCATGTCACGCGCCTCAGCGTGCGCCAGAACCGCATCGCCGCCGTCAGCCTGGAACCCCGCGCCTGCCTGGCCGAATGGGACGGGCAGCGGCTGCACTTCGCCTATAACGGGCAGGGAGTCTGGGGGCTGAAGGCGGAACTGGCGCGCATCCTGGGACTGCCACCCCAGTCCGTCCATGTCACCACCCCCGATGTGGGCGGGGGGTTCGGCATGAAGAATTTTCCTTACCCGGAACATTTCGCCGTGGCCGAGGCGTCGCGCCGGACCGGCCGCCCGGTGCTGTGGGTCAGCGACCGCAGCGAAGCCATGCTGTCGGACAATGCGGCGCGCGATCTGGTCAGCGAGGCGCAACTGGCCTTTGACGCCGATCACCGCATCCTGGCCTATCGCGTCACCTCGCGGTTCAACCTGGGGGCCTACAATTCCAATTTCGGCCAGATGATCCAGTCCGAGATTTCCGCCCGCGTGCTGACCGGGACCTATCACATCCCCTGCGCCCATGTCGCGGCGCGGGCCTTCTTCACCAACACCACGCCCGTCGACGCCTATCGCGGTGCCGGCCGCCCCGAGGCGATCACCCTGCTGGAACGCACCATGGACCGCGCCGCACGCGATCTGGGGCTGTCGCCCTTCGACCTGCGCCGCCGCAACTTCATCGCCCCCGCGCAGTTTCCCTACACGACGCCCTCGGGCACCACCTATGACGTGGGCGATTTCGCCCGTGTGCTGACCCGGGCCGAGTCGCTGGGCGATGTCGCGGGCTTTGACGCGCGGCGCGCGGCCAGCGCCGGACAGGGAAAGCTGCGCGGTCTGGGACTGGCCTATTATATCGAGGCGATTCTGGGCGACGACACCGAAGGCGCCGCCATCGAATTCCCCGACACGGGCGGCGTGCGACTGTTTGTCGGCACCCAGTCGAACGGTCAGGGCCACGAAACCGTCTATGCGCAATACCTGTCCGACCTGACCGGCCTGCCCTTTGACGCCATCGAGGTGGTGCAGGGCGACTCCGACCGCATCGCGCAGGGCGGCGGCACCGGGGGCTCGCGCTCGGTCACGGTGCAATCGGTGGCGACGCTGGGCACCGCCCGGCAGATGGTCGCCGCCTTTGCCGAGTTCCTGTCGGCCGAAACCGGCGCGCCCTTTGCCTTTGACGAGGGGATCTTTTCCGCCCCCGGATCGAACACCCGCCTGACGCTGATCGAGGCCGCCGATCTGGCCCGCGCCCGGGGGCGCCACGATCTGCTGCGGCATGAGACGCGCACGAAATTGCCCGGGCGCTCGTTTCCCAACGGCGCCCATCTGTGCGAGGTCGAGATCGACCCCGAGACCGGCGCCCTCAGCGTCGACCGCTATACGGTCGTCGACGATCTGGGCACGCTGATGCACCCGCAACTGGCCGAGGGGCAGATCCACGGCGGCATCGCGCAGGGCTTTGGTCAGGCCGTGTGCGAAGAGACGCGCTATGACACCGACGGCCAGCTTCAGACCGGCAGCTTCATGGACTACGCCCTGCCCCGCGCCTCCGACCTGCCGATGGTGCGCTTTGCCTCGGAACCCACCCCCTCGATCAACAACCCGATCGGCATGAAGGGCTGCGGCGAGGCCGGCACCGTGGGCGCGCTGGCCGCGATCAGCAATGCGGCGCTCGACGCGCTCTGGCCCCTCGGCGTGCGCCAGGTCGACATGCCACTGACCCCGCAGCGCCTCTGGCAGGCATTGCAGGACGCGCAACAGGAAGGCGCCAAACCATGAGCCCCCGCTTCACCCGCCTCGTGCAATCCCTGCCCGCGACCGTCCCCTTTGTCGGTCCCGAAACCCAGGAACGCGCGCGCGCCGCCCCTTTCGCGGCGCGGCTGGGCGCCAATGAACTGGGCTTCGGCCCCTCGCCGCGCGCCGTCGCGGCCATGGCCGAGGCCAGCGCCGGGCAGTGGATGTATGCCGACCCGGAAAACCACGACCTGAAGGCGGCGCTGGCCGCCCATATGGGGGTCACCCCCCGCCATGTGGTGGTCGGCGAGGGGATCGACGGGCTTCTGGGCTATCTCGTGCGCCTCGTCGTGGAACCGGGCGATGCCGTCGTCACCTCGGACGGGGCCTATCCGACCTTCAACTTCCATGTCGCGGGCTATGGCGGCGTGCTGCACAAGGTTCCCTATCTGGGCGATCACGAGGACCCCTCGGCCCTGATCCACCGCGCGCGCGAGGTCGGCCCGAAGCTGATCTATCTGGCCAACCCCGACAATCCGATGGGCAGCCACCACGGCGCCCCGGTGATCGAGGCGATGATCGAGGCAGTCCCCGAGGGCAGCCTTCTGGTGCTCGATGAGGCCTATGTCGATTTCGCCCCGCCAGGCACCGCGCCCCGGATCGACCCCGAAGACCCCCGGGTGCTGCGCCTGCGCACGTTTTCCAAGGCTTACGGCATGGCCGGCGCGCGGGTTGCTTACGGCGTGGGGGCGACGGGGCTGATCGCCGCCTTCGACAAGGTGCGCAACCATTTCGGCATGAACCGCGCGGCGCAGATCGGCGCGCTGGCGGCGCTGAACGATCCGGACCATCTGGCCCTGACCCTGTCCCGCGTCGCAGGCGCCCGCGCGCGCCTGTGCGCCATCGCGGCGGAAAACGGGTTGCGCGCCTTGCCTTCGGCGACCAATTTCGTCACCATCGACTGCGGTCAGGACGGTGATTTCGCCCGCCGGGTTCTGGCCGGCGTGGTGCGGCGCGGGGTCTTCATCCGCATGCCCTTCGTCGCGCCGCATGACCGCTGCATCCGCGTTTCGGCCGGACCCGATGCCGAACTTGACGCCTTTGCCCGCGCCCTGCCCCAGGCGCTGGCCGAGGCCCGAACCCCAACCAGACAGGAGTCCCGATGACCCGCCTTGCCCTGATCCTTGCCCTGACCCTTGCCACCCCCGCCTTTGCCCAGCACGCGGGCCACGGACAAAGCCACGGCGGCCCCGCCAGCCCGGCGGCGCAGGCCTATGCCGCGATCAACGCCCGCATGCATGCGGCGATGGATGTGCCGCTGACCGGCGACGCCGACCGTGATTTCGTCCTTGGCATGATCCCCCACCATCAGGGCGCGGTGGAAATGGCGCAGGTGCTGCTGGAACACGGGCAGGATCCTGACCTGCGCGCCCTCGCCGAGGCGATCATCGCCGCGCAAGAGGCCGAGATCGCCTTTCTCCAGGCCTGGCTTGCGCGCAATCCGTGACGCCGCGTCGGGGCTGGCCGCGCCCGCCCGCGCAGCCTAGCCTTGCCCGATAGGAGTGCCCCATGCCCCAGTTTCCCGCCACGACCCCCGCCGAAATGCCCGACCCCGCCCTGGTGGCGACGATGAGCGGGCTCGACTTCATGCGCGCGATCCTCGACGGGCGGATGGGCGGGGCGCCGATTGCCGCGGTGATGAACTTTCACCTGCACGCGGTCGAAAAGGGCGAGGTCGCCTTTCGCGGCACGCCCGAATTTCGCCACTTCAACCCGATGGGCGGGGTGCATGGCGGCTGGTACGGCACGATCCTCGATTCCGCGCTGGGCTGCGCGGTGGCCACCACGCTGGATGCAGGATCGGGTTATACCACGCTGGAATACAAGGTGAATCTGACGCGCGCCCTCAAACCCGGCATCCTGGTCGAATGCCGCGCGCGGGTGCAGCACGCCGGGCGGACCACGGCTGTGGCCGAGGGCACGATCACCGGCGTCGAGGACGGCAGGCTTTATGCCACCGGCTCGACCACCTGCATCATCCTGCGCGCCTGAGCCTTTCCACCGCCAGCGCGCCCAGTCCCGCCATCAGCCCCCAGAACGCAGCACCAATGCCAAAGGCGGCAACGCCCGATCCGGTGACAACCAGCGTCAGCACCGCGGCAAACCGCGCCTCGGGCCGCACGAAGGCCCCGGCCAGCGATCCGGTCAGCGCCCCCAACAGCGCCAGCGCCACCAGCGCCACCATGACCTGCGGCGGCAAGGCGCCCAGCAAGGCCGCGATCACCGGACCCATAAGGCCCAAGGCCACCCAGAACCCGGCATAGGCCAGCCCCACCACCCAGCGCCGCGATTTGTCCGGGTGGACCTCGTCGCCCAGACAGATTGCCGCGGTGATCGCCGCCATGTTGTGCGTATGCGCCCCGGCCAGCGCGCTCAGCGCCGAAAGCCCACCGGTGACCAGCAAGGCCGGGCGCACCGGCGGCGCATAGCCCGCCGCGCGCAGCACGGCAAAACCGGGCAGGTTCTGCGAGGCCATGGTGACCAGAAACAGCGGCAGACCGAGGCCGATCAGCACGGAAAGCCGGAATTCGGGCGCCACGAACACCAGATCCGGCAATCCGCGAGGCAGATCCGGCCAGAGTGCCGCGCCGCTGCCAAAGGCCAGCGCCACCCCGCAGACCAGCGCTGCCAGCACCGCCAGTGCCGGGTTCCACAGCCGGACCGCGACAAAGACCGCGACCATCGGCAACACCAGCGCAGGTGCGCCCGCCGCCGCCCCGGCCCCGGCCAGGCAAAAGGGCAACAGGACCCCCGCCAGCATCGCCGCCGCCACCGCATCCGGAATGCGCGCGATCAGGTCGCCCAGCGGCCGGATGGCGCCGCAGAGCGCGATCAGGACCCCGG
>CALEZJ010000504.1 GCA_937927885.1 uncultured Paracoccaceae bacterium
CGAACAGGCAAAGAACACCTGGTTCAGATCGCCCGGCGCCAGTTCGGCAATCCGCGCCGCAAGGGCAATCGCGGGCACATGGCTGGTCTGGAAGAAGGTGTTGTAATAGGGCAGTTCCTCCATCTGCCGCGCGGCGGCCGCGGCCATGTCCTTGCGCGCATAGCCGACGTTGACGCACCACAGCCCCGCCATGCCGTCGATGATCCGGTGGCCCTCGCTGTCGGTCAGCCAGACGCCCTCGGCCGACTTGATGACGCGCGCGCCCTTTTGCGCCAGCGCCCCGTTGGCGGTGAAGGGATGCATGTGATGCGCGGCATCGAGCGCCTGCAACTCGGCGGTGGGCATGTGGTTGGTGATCTGACGCATTCCGACAACTCCGCTGGCCGCGCCGGGGCGCGGGATTCGGGTCACGATACGCCCGGGAAACCGGTTTCGCAACGCAATTTGATCAAATTTTCGCCGCCCTTCCATCTTGCCGCAAATACTCTCAGGGCAGTGAATTTGCGGCACGCAAAGAGCGGGGCGCGAGCACCCCCCTTGCCCCGACCGACCCCGGGCATTCCTACATCAGGTGAAGGCGCAGATCGGCCCGGACCCGTTCGATCCCCTGCAGGATGTCGGCCTCGATGGGCTGCGCCAGGGCCGCGCCGTCGCCCTCACGCATCGCCGCCACCGCCTCCTTGTGGCGGTCGGGGCCGATCTCGCCCTCCGAGGTCATCACCACTCTGAGCGAGGGCGCGAAGCGCAGCCACAGCGACTGCGTCAGCGCGGTCAGGATCGGCGCGCCGGCGGCCTCGTAGATGGCGAAATGAAAGCGGTGATTGCCCGCCAGATAGCCGCGCAGATCCCCCGCCGCGATGGCGGCATCCACGGCAGAATCCAGCGCCTCGATCCGGTCGATGGCGGCCGCGTCCATGCGCGGCAGCGCCATCGCCGCCAGCCTCGGTTCCAGCGCGCGGCGGGCAAAGGCCAGTTCATCGGCCTGCGACAGCGTCAGGTGCGGGACAGACACGCGGCGGTTTTCGTGCAGCACCAGCGCGCCCTCGGCGGTCAGCCGCCGGATCGCCTCGCGCACGGGGGTCATGCCGGCGCCCAGCGCCGCGGTGATCCCCTGCAGCGTCACCTTTTGCCCCGGCATCAGTTCGCCGAACATCGCCATGTCCCGCAACCGGCGATAGGTCGCCTCGTGCTCGGTCAACTTTCCCGTCTGCGAGTCGCTCACCGGCGCCCCCACCCGCGATAATCTGATCAAATCCTTCTAGGGGATCGCCGCGCATCTGCCTAGCACTTTGCCGCGTCGCGCCCTATCCTGGCCCAAAGCCTGAAGGTTCCCATGCCCCGACCCGGAAAGCGCAACCTGATCACCGATGTCCCCGGCCTGAGCGTCGGCAGCGCGGGCGATTCGCGGGTCAAGACCGGCGTCACCGTGCTTTTGGGCGCGGCGCCGATGGTCGCCGGGGTGCATGTGATGGGCGGCGCGCCCGGCACGCGGGAAACCGATCTGCTGGCCCCTGACCGGATGGTGCAGGCGGTCGATGCGCTGGTGCTGTCGGGCGGATCGGCCTTTGGCCTTGCCGCGGCGCAGGGGGTGATGGACGCGCTGGCGGCGATGGGCCGGGGCTTTGCCGTGGGGCCGGCGCGCGTGCCCATCGTGCCCGCGGCGATCCTCTTTGACCTGTTGAACGGCGGCGCCAAGGATTGGACCGAAAACCCCTATCCCGCGCTGGGCCGTGCGGCACTGGCCGACTGCGGCGCGGATTTCGCGCTGGGCAGCGCGGGCGCCGGGCTGGGCGCCACGGTGGCCGGGTTGAAAGGGGGGCTGGGCTCGGCGTCCCTGGTGCTGGACAGCGGCATCACCGTGGGCGCGCTGGTCGCGGTCAACGCGGTGGGTAGCGTCACGCAGGGGCCGCAAGGGCATTTCTGGGCGGCCCCGTTCGAGATCGGCGCCGAATTCGGCGGCCTCGGCGTGGCGCCTTTGACCGCGCCGCTGTTCCCGCCGCCCCTGAAACGGCTGGGCGAGGCCACGACCATCGCCATCGTCGCCACCGATGCGGCGCTGACGAAACCGCAGGCCACGCGCCTTGCCACGGCGGCACAGGACGGCATCGCCCGCGCCATCGTCCCCGCGCACACGCCCCATGACGGCGATCTGGTGTTTGCGGCTTCGACCGGGCAGCGCCCGCTGCCCGAGGGCGCGGCGCTGGAACTGGGCCATGCGGCGGCGCTGTGCCTGAGCCGGGCCATCGCGCGCGGGGTCTTTCTGGCCACGCCCGCCAGCGGCGACCCGCTGCCCACCTGGCGCCAGCGTCACGCCGGGTGAGCCACCCGGCACTGCGCCTGCGCCTCGGCGGCGCGGCGGGTTTCGCGGTCCAACTGGCGTTCCAAGAGCGCGATGCGCTCGCGCTCCAGCTCGGGGTTTATGCGGTGGTGGATCTCGTCGTAATCCTGCTCCATCCGCATGCAGGCATAGGGCGTCACGCCGGGCCCGCCGCAGACCGAGGGCACCATGCGCGGCACCGGAATGCGTTCGACCGTATAGCCCCGCGCCAGCGCCACGCGGCGGTCGGTCAATTCGCGCTCGATCGCGCGCACGTCGCGCGCGGCCTCGTTCAGGCATTGCTCCAGCGGCGTGGCGCAGGCAGCCAGCACCAGGAGCATCGGGATCACGGCATAGCGCAGCATCATTCCACCTCGCGGGCTTCGGATGCCAGCATGATGGGGATTCCGCCGCGAATCGGAAAGGCCAGATGCGCGCTGGCCGAGATCAATTCCTGCGCCGCCGCGTCATAGCTGAGCCGCCCCTGCGTGACCGGGCAGACCAGCGCCTCGAGCATCTTGCGGTCGAATTTCGGCGCCTCGCTCATTGCAGCCGCTCGCCGTCATCCTGCGCGCGCAGGGCGAATTCCATCAGCGTCACCAGGGTTTCGCGGCGGGTGGACAGCGAGGGCGCCTCGAGCAGCGCCTGCTTTTCCTCGGGCTGGAACGGACACAGCATCGACAACGCGTTGATAAGCAATTCGTCATCGGCGCCTGTCAGGCTTTCCCATTCGGCATTGAGCGCCGTCGCCGCAAAGAACCGCCGGAGCCGGGCAAAGAACGCGGCGCGTTCCAGCCCCGGGTCCTTTTCGGCCGGGCCCAGATCGCGCTCGAACCCCGCCCAGCCGACGCGCGCCCGGCGATAGGGCGATTCGCCGGTCACTTCCTCGAGCAGGCGGAAGCGGGACACGCCGGTCAGCGTGATCATGTAGCGCCCGTCCTCGGTTTCGGACATGGCGGTCAGCCGCCCGGCGCAGCCGATGGCATGGAGGCGCGACACCCCGCCGACCGGGGTCGCGCGCGGCATCACCATGCAATCTTCGAGCATCGCCAGATAGCGCGGCTCGAAGATGTGCAGCGGCAGCTTTGCGCGCGGCAACAACAAGGCCCCCGGGAGGGGAAACAAGGCAATCGTGTCAGGAAGATCGGCAGATTTCAGCATGGCCCTGACATAGTGCGCGCGCGCCCTCAGGCAAATATCATCGACGACAACCGCCGCCGTCCCTTGACCACCAGCGGATCATTCGGCTTCAGCGCGTCGAAAATGGTGAAAAGCTGCGCCTTTGCCGCGGCGTTGTTCCATTCGCGGTCGCGGCGGAACAATTCGAGCAGCGCCTCGATCGCCCCTTCGACATCGCCGTTCGCATAGAGCGCCTGCGCCAGGTCGAACCGCGCCTGATGATCCGCCGGATCGGCGGCCAGCTTTGCCCGCAACTCGTCGACGGGGCCGGCCTGAGCTGCCTGCCGCGCCAGCGCCAGTTGCGCGCGCGCGGCCTCGACCTCTTGCGATTTGGTCACGGCGGCGGGGGCGTTGGCCAGCAGCGCCTCGACCTGATCGAAATTGCCCGCCGCGATATGCGCCCGCGCGAGACCGGCAAAGGCGCGCGCGTTCTCGGGCTCTTCGGCCAGCACGGCGGCAAAGACCTCGGCGGCATCGACCGCCGCGCCCTCGGCCAGCATCGCGTCGGCCTCGTCGAGCGCGGCGCTGAGCCCCTCGTCCTCGCCCGCCAGAGCGGCCAGCTTGTCGACGAACTTCTTCAACTCGGACGCGGGCAGGGCGCCCTGGAACGCATCCACCGGCCGCCCCTTGTGAAAGGCATAGACTGTCGGGATCGACTGGATGCGCAACTGCGCGGCGATGGTCTGGTTCTCGTCGACATTGACCTTGACCATCCGCACCTTGCCCTTGGCCGCCGTCACGGCCGCCTCCAGCGCCGGGCCGAGTGTCTTGCAAGGGCCGCACCACGGCGCCCAGAAATCGACGATCACCGGCACATCGACGCTGGCGTCGATGACGTCCTGCATGAAGTTGGCTTCACTGGTGTCCTTGATCCACTCGCCCTTGGCAGGCGCGGCGGCGATATTGCCCAACATGGCAGTCCCCTTGCATTGGCTTTGCCCCTATATGCGTCCGCAACCGGCGCGTTCCAAGGGGGCAATCGGGCGCAGGCGTCGCGCTTTTCCTAGAGATCGAACCGCGCCACCACCGGCGCGTGGTCTGAGGGCTGCTCCCACCCCCGCGCCGCGCGCAGGATGCGCGAGCCATGCGCCGCAGCGCCGATATCCGCGCTGGCCCAGACATGATCCAGCCGCCGCCCCTTGTCGGCGCTGTCCCAATCCGGGCTGCGGTAAGACCACCAGCTGTAGACCTGCCCCGTCGGCATGTCCTGCCGCGTCACATCGACCCAGCCGCCGGCGGCGCGGGCGTCCTCGAACAGGTTGACCTCGACGGGCGTGTGGCTGACCACCTTCAAGAGGGCCTTGTGGTTCCACACATCATCCTCGCGCGGGGCGATGTTCAGATCGCCCACCAGGATCGACCGCCGCGCGCCCTTGAACCGGTCGCGCATCTCGGCGACGAAATCCAGCTTGTGGCCGAATTTCTCGTTCACCGCGCGTGCGGGTTCGTCACCCCCGGCGGGCACATAGCAATTGTGGATCACCACGCCGTTTTCCAGTTCGGCCGCCACATGGCGCGCATCGCCCCTGGCGCAGAAGTCGATATGCCCCGCGTCGCGGATCGGCAGGCGCGACAGGATCGCCACGCCGTTATACCCCTTTTGCCCGCGCGCCACGGCATGGCCCCAGCCCATCGCCGCGAATTCGGCCAGCGGCATCTTGTCGACCGGGCTCTTGCATTCCTGCAGGCACAGGATGTCGGGCGATTCCTCGGCGAGGAATTTCTGCACCAGCCCGGCCCGCAGACGGACCGAGTTGATGTTCCAGGTGGCGAGGGTGAAGGGCATGACGGCTCCGATGCTGACTGACGCCGGGATACACCCTGCATCGCCGGTGCGAAACCCGCGCGCCCGGTAAAAAAGAGCGGCCCCGCACGCCAGAACGTCGGGGCCAAAGTCCAACAGGGAGGCCCCCTTGGTAAACCGGTTTCCTGCATGTGCCTTTGACGCAGATCAACCCGACAGAAAAAAGGCCCGGCACAAGGCCGGGCCAGTCCAACAGGGAGGAGCGTGTCATAACCCCGACACGCAGGGGAGGAGGGACGGTGGAGTCAAGCTTGCCACCGATTCGTTTACCAGGAGTGAATCGCCCGGCGCCTTACGGCACCAGCCGATAGCCCCCCGGTTCCGTCACCAGCAGGCGCGCGTTGGACGGGTCTTTCTCGATCTTCTGGCGCAGCCGGTAGATGTGGGTTTCCAGCGTATGCGTGGTCACCCCGGCGTTATAGCCCCAGACCTCATGCAGCAGCACATCGCGCGGCGCCAGACCTTCGGGCGCGCGGTAGAGGAATTTCAGGATGTTGGTCTCTTTCTCGGTCAGGCGCACCTTGCGGTCCTTTGGATCGACCAGCATCTTTTGCGCGGGCTTGAACTGGTAGTCGCCCAACTGGAACACCGCGTTTTCCGATTGCTCGTGCTGGCGCAACTGCGCACGGATGCGCGCCAGCAGCACCGGGAACTTGAAGGGCTTGGTCACATAATCATTGGCGCCCGAATCGAGGCCCAGGATCATGTCGGCGTCGGTGTTCTGGCCGGTCAGCATGATGATCGGGCTTTTTACCCCGGCCTTGCGCATCCGCTTGCACAATTCGCGCCCGTCGGTGTCCGGCAGGCCCACGTCCAGAATCAGCAGGTCGAACTGCTCCTCGCGCACGCGCTCCATGGCGCTGGCGCCGTCGCCCGCCTCGAAGGCGTCGAAGTCCTCGGTGGCGACCAGTTGTTCGGCCAGCGCCTCGCGCAGGTCGTCATCGTCATCAACCAGCAGGATCTTGTTCAGCTTCGACATCGGCTCATCCTCGCGTTCACGGCCCGGTCACGGCCCTGTGCGTACAAAGGTGTCGGTTGCAGCCCCCGGGTTCAAGGCAATGCGCCCAAACTCACGCGGACGTGTCGGAGAACCGCGCCATGTTTCAATTTCCGCCGTGGCACCTTACAAGCGGGGCCGAAATGTTTCAGCATCGCGGCCCATGGACCTGATCCCCTCGCCCCTCGAACGCCTCAACCGTGCCCGCGCCGACCTGCGCATGGGGCTGCCGGTGGCGCTGGCCGATGCCGCAGG
>CALEZJ010000505.1 GCA_937927885.1 uncultured Paracoccaceae bacterium
GAAAGACACAATGCCGTTTTCAAGCGAAGGTGAACGCGCTGCGATCCCGGAAAGGGGCCGAGCGCAAGCCACAAAAAAAACTTGTGTGACCCTTGAATGGGGGCTGGACGTCTCCACCTATGTGAATGTAAATAACATTAACAAAGCAGAAGGAGACAGAGGTATGACCGCAATTGCATCCTGGCCTGGGCGCGCCGAGTCCTGGCTGGACGAACGGGGCCGCGGGGCATGGATCGCCGCCATGGTTCTGGGTTTCATCGTGTTCTGGCCGATCGGCCTGGCACTTCTCGCCTACATGATCTGGGGAAAACAGATGTTCGGAAAATCCTGCCGCAGCGACCGCCACAACCGTCACCGCCACGCCTGGGCGATGCACGCACCCAGCGGCAACGCCGCCTTTGACGCCTACAAGGCCGACATGCTCAAGCGTCTCGAAGACGAACAGCAGGCCTTCGGCGACTTTCTGCGCCGCCTGCGCGAGGCCAAGGACAAGGCCGAATTCGACCAGTTCATGGACGACCGCGCCCGCCGCCGCGCGGAAGAGGCGCGCAGCGTCGATCCGATGTGACAGGGTGTCGGGGGGCTGCTCGCCCCCCGACGCCTTTTCTGATTGAACCCTTGGCGCACCAAATTGCAGCCCCGCCAAGAAGGCCCAATGGCATCCTGAGAACCCGGGGTATTTGCAGGGCGAGAGAAAACCCGCGGCGCGAACGTGCCAGGCAAAGCGACCCGGAGGAGAACCGGCAAAGTCGGAAAAGGGGGCGGACGGCCCCCTTTTCCATTCGCGCCATCGCCCGGGACGGATCCGGTCCGCCAGGAGCATGACCGCGGCAAAGACGCCCCAGCAACCCCGACGCAACCCCTTGGAACGCATCGCGATCCGGGGCAAGGTCGCGGCCGGACAGGATGGGGGCCGCGCATGGGAAAACCCTGGGCAGAGCCGGGACAGGTGATCGGATTGCTGGGTGGCTCGTTTGATCCGCCCCATTCTGGCCATGTGCATCTGACGCGCGAAGCGCTCAAGCGACTGGGGCTGGATCAGGTCTGGTGGCTGGTCAGCCCGGGTAACCCGTTGAAACCCAATCCTCCGGCACCGCTGGCCCAGCGCATGGACGAGGCGCGCGCCTTGATGCGCCATCCGCGCGTGCGCATCACCGCGCTGGAATCCGAACTGGGCACCCGCGCCACGGTCGACACGCTGGCCGCGCTGTGTCGACGGTGGCCCCGGTTGCGCTTTGTCTGGTTGATGGGGGCGGACAATCTGGCGACATTTCACCGCTGGGATCGCTGGCCCGAGATCATGGCGCTCGTCCCGGTCGCGGTGCTGGCACGGCCTCGCCAGCGGCTGCCCGCCCTGACTTCGCCCGCGGCACGGCGGTTTGCCGCGGCCCGGATGGATCCCGGGCAGGGCGGCAGACTGGGACATGCCGCGCCCCCGGCGTGGATCTGGCTGGACATGCCGATGCGTGATGTGTCCTCGACCTGTCTGCGCGCCCGGGCCATGCGGGCCGAAAGCGGCAAAATGTCCCGGGTCTGACGCGATTGTGTCCAGAAATCACCGGTTTGTGCGGGAAAACTCGGTGTAGGATCGAGTCATGGCCGCGTTTGGCCGACCGACATTGTTTGAAGTGATGGAATTGGCATGGTGAAGGATAATTCATCGGTTACCCGACGCAATCTGATGGCGGGGATGCTGGGTGCCCTTGCCACGCCTGCCTTGGCGAATGCCCCCCTGACGTCGCTGTTCCCGCTTGCGCGGCCCGGTGCGGCGGAACCGACAGCTGCCGCCGTCGGAGCACTGCGCGCGCCACAAGGCTCGCTCGACGCGCTGCTGGCGCGGGCGGGCGTGTCTGGCCAGACCGCCGCCATCGCGGTCGACGCCGAGACCGGCGCCGTGGTCGAGGAGCATCGCGGCGATCTGGTCATGCCCCCCGCCTCGACCGCCAAGGCCATCACGGCGATGTATGCCTTGCAGACTCTGGGGCTGGAGCATCGCTTTGTCACCCGCATCGAGGCCGCAGGCGGGGCCGAGATTCGCAACGGCGAACTGGCTGGCGATCTGGTGCTGCGCGGCGGCGGTGATCCGACCCTGCAGACTGCCGATCTGGCGCGACTGGCCGACCAGCTGGTGCAACGCGGCCTGAGGCGGGTAAGTGGGCGCTTTGTCGTCGATGACAGCGCCTTGCCGGGGGTCGCGCAGATCGATCCCGGCCAGCCGGTGTCGGCCGGCTACAATCCGGCGGTGTCCGGGATCAACCTGAACTTCAACCGTGTGCATTTCAGTTGGGAGACGCGCGAGGGGCAGGCGAGGCTGGCGCTGGATGCCCGCTCCGAGCGCGAGGTGCCCGCGGTTTCGGTCATCGCCATCCGGGCTGCGGCCCGTGATCTGCCAGTCTACACTCATGCGATCGAAGGCGGGCGCGAACAATGGACCGTCGCTGCCGCTGCGTTGCGCTCGCCTGGTTCGCGGTGGCTTCCGGTGCGGTCGGCGGCGGCCTATGCGGGCGACGTGTTGCGCGCGCTGCTGGCGGCGCGGGGCTGCCAGATTCCGCCCGCTCAACTGGCTCGCGCGGCGCAGGGGGCCGTGCTCGTGGAACACCGCTCGGCCGCGCTCAGGCCGATGGTTGCCGAGATGCTGCGCTATTCGACCAACATCACCGCCGAATCGCTGGGGCTCTCTGCCACGCTACGGCTGGGGGGGCGACCGGGTGGGCTGGAACCCTCGGCAGCGCGGATGAACGCCTGGATCGGTGAGCGTTATGATGCGCCGGGGATGGCGCTGATCGACCATTCGGGGCTTGGTCCGGGCTCGCGCGTCACGCCCCGGGTCATGGCGCGCTACCTTGTAGCGGCGCGGCGCGAAGGGGTCTTGCCCGATCTTTTGCGTCTTCACCCGATGCGCGACAGCGCCGGGCGCGAGTCCGCGGGCCATCCGGTGACAGTGCGGGCCAAGACCGGAACGCTGAACTTTGTTTCGGCCCTGGCAGGGTATGCCCAGGCTCGCGGAGGACGGGCGATTGCCTTTGCCATCTTCAGCGCCGATATGGACCGCCGCCGCCGCATCTCGGAGGCAGATGGCGAGCAGCCCTCTGGCACGCGAGCCTGGTCGGGCCAGGCGCGCGGCCTGCAACAGGCCTTGATCGAGCGCTGGGCGGGCCTGAGCGGCTGACAGCCGGGAACGGCGGCCTGTCGCATTGAAAAAGCCGGGGTCTGTGCTACGGATGGACGGCAACGGGTTTGGAGAATGGCCATGCGACGGGCGGTCGGACTGGGGATCCTTGCACTCGGAGTGGTTGCCCTGGGTTGGTGGGGGCGGGCGCAGTATGCGCCATTCCTGCAAGATACCGTCGCGGCACAGGCGCGCGTTGTGGCGGCAACAGCCGTGCACGATGTCACTGCGCAGGTTTCCGGGCGTGACATCATCGTCACCGGGTTGGTCGAGGATCAGGCCGAGCGCGCGCGCCTTCTGGCCGGGTTCGACGCGGTGCGCGGGCGGCGGGTGGTGGTTGACCGGCTCGATATCCTGCCGGTCGCCGATCCCTATTCGCTGGATGCCGTCGGGGTCGAGGGCGTGTTGACCCTGCAGGGGCACGCCCCCTCGCAGTCGGTGCGCGACCTGCTTGCCACGCGCGGAACGGGCGATCTGGCGCTGGCCAGCGGCGCACCGGACGCTCTCTGGGGGGACGCGGCGCTGCTAGGGCTGGCGGCGCTCGCCGTCTTTGACGAGGGCACGCTGGCCATCCGGGGGCGGGATCTGGCGTTCTCGGGCCTCTTGCAAGCCCCCGAGGCCGAGGCACCGCTGCGTGCCGCGCTTTCTGCCTTGCCCGAAGGCTATTCTGCCAGTTTCGACCTGCGCTTTGCCGATGACGGCACGCCACCTGCTTACACCCTGACCTACGCCGTTGTCAGCGGGGCGCGGGTCGAGGGCAAGCGGCCCTCTGGAGTCAGCGCCGCGGATCTGGCTGCCGCGCTGGGACTGGACGGGATCGACGATGCCTCGACCGAAGCGCGGCAGGGTCCGGCTGGCGAGGCACCTGCAGTGCTTGGCGCGCTGGCGCCTTGGCTGGCCGAGGTGGAAAGCCTTCAGGTCCAGGTCCTGTCCGGATCGGTCCTCGTCGAGGCCGGTTTTGGCGCTGGCGCGGATATGGAATTGCTGGGTGCGGCGCTGGGTGCGGATCTGGCGAATGCGGCGCGCGGGCTGACCCTGAGGTTGCGCGAGGTGGTCGCCTCGGGCCCCGAGGGTGCGCTGCGGCGCAATCAAGCTGCCGCGCGCGACGAGGTGCTGTCAGGTGGCTACTGGTTGCCGGTTCCCGATTTCACCCCTGACCGGGCCAGTTGCGAGGCCGAGGTGGCCCGTGTTCTGGACGACCGCCGCATCGGCTTTGTCACCGGGTCGGCCCGACTGGACGCGCGGGCGCGTTCGGCGGTCAATGCGTTGGCGGGCGTGCTGGTGCCCTGCCTTGGCGCGGCCGGTCTTGGCGCCGAAATTGGCGGGCATACCGATTCGACAGGCAGTGACGAGGCAAATCTGGCGCTGAGCCGCGCCCGCGCCGAGGCCGTCCGCGAGGCTCTGCTGGCGCGTGGCCTGCCCGCCGCGCAACTTGCTGCGCAGGGCTACGGTGCGTCGCAGCCCGTGGCCGACAATGCAACCGACGAGGGCCGCGCGGCCAACCGCCGCACCGAAGTGCGCTGGATCGAGTGAGGGGGACGGGCATGTTTCAGGGCTGGGGATTCCTGTTGGGTGAAATCTGGGTGCTGATCGCGCTGGCGGCGCTGATCGGGCTGTTCGTGGGCTGGATGGTCTGGGGCCGGTCGCCAGCTCCGATCGCGACCACCGACACCGGCGAGGCGGACCGGTTGCGCGCCGATCTGGCCGCCTGCCGCGCGCGCGGCGCCGAGGCCGAGGCA
>CALEZJ010000506.1 GCA_937927885.1 uncultured Paracoccaceae bacterium
CGAACACCCACAGAAGTTGCGCCAGAATGTAACGATCCAGCCGGGTCACGCGGCAACCTCTTGTCCAGTTGGCGCCAGAATAGCGAAATTTGGTGTGGGGGAAAGCCGGCAAACGGACGGGTGCGGGGATGGGGGCTGATCGATCGGGGCAATGCCTCCGGGGCGGGTGCTCTGGCCAAGGTCAAGGGCGCGCGCTACTCTTGCCCCGTCCCTCGATACCGGAGCATCCCCCTTGGCCCTCGTTGACCTCAGCTTTGCCGCCTTCGATCCTGCCGCCCTTGTCGCCCATCCGGGGCGGGTGGTGGTCTTTGCCGACGCGGGGCTGGACGCGCAGGCGCGCCGTGTCGACCGGCTGGCGCGCGGGGCGCTGTCGCGCGCGCTGGCCAGCCCCGGCTGGGCCGCGCTGAAACCCGGCGAGGGGATGGACCTGGCCTTTCCCGCCGGTCTGGCCGCCTGTGCGGTGCACCTGATCCGCCTGCCGCGCCGCGCCGAGGCCGCCGAGGCGCGCAAGGCCGGGGCCACCATCGCGCGCGCCCTCAAGGAGGAGGGTGCGCTGGTGCTGGCGCAGGCTGTCACCCGCCTGCCCGCGTTGGTCGAGGGGTTGGCCCTGCGCGCCTATGCCTTTGCCATCCGCGCCGAACCCGCCAAGGCGCCGGGACCGGTCACCCTGGCGCTGACCAACCCCGAACCGGCGCGCGCCGCCTGCGCCACAGCGCTGACGCTGGCCGAATCGGTGCATTTCACCCGCGATCTGGTGAACGAGCCCGCGAACATCCTGACCACCACCGAATTCGCCGCCCGGCTCGAGAAACTCCGTGATCTGGGCGTCGAGGTCGAGGTGCTGGACGAGGCCGCGCTGGCCGATCTGGGGATGCGCGCGCTTCTGGGCGTGGGGCAGGGGTCGGAAAGCCCGTCCAAGGTCGTGGTGATGCAATGGAAAGGGGCCGAAGGCGCGCCTCTGGAGCTGGGCCGCCGTGGTCGCGGGTACGATGCGCGCGCTGGCGGCAAGAAAGGCTCGGGCGCATGTGGTGGGGCTGGTGGGCCTCGTGGAAAACATGCCCGACGGCAAGGCGCAGCGGCCGGGCGATGTGGTGCGCTCGATGAAGGGCGACACGATCGAGATCATCAACACCGATGCCGAGGGGCGGCTCGTGCTGGCCGATGTGCTCTGGTATGCGCAGGACCGCTTTGCCCCCGTCGCGATGATCGACCTCGCCACGCTCACCGGCGCCGTGGTGGTGGCGCTGGGGCATGAAAAGGCGGGCGTCTTCGGCAATGACCGCGCGCTGTCCGATGCCTTCCTCGCCGCCGCGGAATCGGTGGGCGAGGGCGCCTGGCCGATGCCGCTGGATGCGGCCTATGACGCGCTGATCAAAAGCCGGATGGCCGACATGAAGAACACCGGCGGGCGCTGGGGCGGGGCGATCACCGCGGCGCAGTTCCTCGCCCGCTTCGTCAAAGCGGGCCAGCCCTGGCTGCACCTCGACATCGCTGGGGTCGCCTATCCGCCGGGCGACACGCCGCTGGCCCCCAAGGGGGCGACCGGCTGGGGCGTGCGCAGCCTCGATGCGCTGGTGCGCGCCCGGTTCGAGGGCTAGGGCGTGGCGGTTGCCAGGTTCTACCACCTGACCCGCGATCCGGTCGAGGCGCTGTTGCCGGTCCTGATCGGCAAGGCGCTGGAGATCGGCCTCGCCGTTGCCTTGCGCGGCAAAGACCGCGCACGGATGGAGGCGCTGGACCTGATGCTGTGGCGCGGCGATGGCTTTCTGCCCCATGGCATGGCGGGGGGCGCCCAGGACGCGCTCCAGCCCTGCCTGCTGATCTGGGACGAACGCCCGGCAGCCGACCTGCCCAACCGGCCCGCTTGTCTCATCACGCTCGACGGCGCCGGGTTGAAGCCCGACGAAGCCGCCGCGCTTGACCGACTGTGCATTGTCTTTGACGGCAGCGACAGCGCGGCGGTCGAGCGCGCGCGGACCCAGTGGCGCGACCTGACCGGGGCGGGGATCGAGGCCGAATACTGGAGCCGCGAGTCCGGTCGCTGGGAGTGCAAGACGCGCCACCCGCGCTGACACCCGCCCCCCTTTCCAAGACAGGCCAAAGGTGCGATAGGCCCCTGCCAAGTGAAGCATCCCCCGGACAGGAGCATCCCATGGCGATTCGTGAAGCCCTCACCTTTGACGATGTCCTTCTGGTCCCAGCGGCATCGAGCGTGCTGCCCTCGCAGGCGGATGTCTCGACGCAGGTGACAAAATCGGTGCGGATGAACATTCCGCTGCTTTCGTCGGCGATGGACACGGTGACCGAGGCGCGCATGGCGATCGCCATGGCGCAGGCGGGCGGGATCGGCGTGATCCACCGCAACCTCGACCCCGAGCGTCAGGCCGACGAGGTGCGCCGGGTCAAACGCTTCGAATCGGGCATCGTGTTCAACCCCGTGACCCTGACCCCCGACCAGACGCTGGCCGATGCCCGCGCGCTGGCGGAACGCTTCAACGTCACCGGCTTTCCGGTGGTCGATGCGGCAGGGCGCGTCGTGGGGATCGTCACCAACCGCGACATGCGTTTTGTCACCGACCCGCGGACGCCCGTGCGCGCCATGATGACCTCCAGCGACCTCGTGATCCTGCGCGAGCCCGCCGACCGCGAGGAAGCGCGCAGCCTGATGCACGGACGGCGGATCGAAAAGCTGCTGGTGGTGGATGCGCAGGGGCGGCTGACGGGCCTCTTGACGCTGAAGGACACCGAAAAGGCCGTGCTGCACCCGATGGCCTGCAAGGATGGCGAGGGGCGGCTGCGCGTCGCGGCCGCCTCGACGGTGGGCGATGCGGGCTTTGAGCGTTCGGCGATGCTGGTCGACGCCGGCGTGGATCTGGTGGTGATCGACACCGCGCACGGCCATTCGGCCTCGGTCGCGGAAGCGGTCGAACGGGTCAAGAAACTGTCCAATTCGGTTCAGGTGGTGGCGGGCAACGTCGCCACCGCCGAGGCCACGCGCGCGCTGATCGGCGCCGGGGCCGATGCGGTCAAGGTGGGGATCGGCCCGGGGTCGATCTGCACCACGCGGATCGTCGCGGGCGTGGGCGTGCCGCAGTTGACCGCGATTCTCGACGCGGCCGCGGCGGCAGGCGACGTGCCGATCATTGCCGACGGCGGCATCAAGTTCTCGGGCGATTTCGCCAAGGCGATCGCGGCGGGGGCAAGCTGCGCCATGGTCGGCAGCGCGATTGCCGGCACCGACGAGGCGCCGGGCGAGGTGATCCTGTATCAGGGCCGCAGCTATAAGTCGTATCGCGGGATGGGCAGCCTTGGCGCCATGGCGCGCGGCTCGGCGGATCGCTATTTCCAGAAGGACGCGGCCTCGGACAAACTGGTCCCCGAGGGGATCGAGGGGCAGGTGCCCTACAAGGGGCCGGTCTCGAACGTGCTGCACCAGATGGTCGGCGGCTTGCGCGCCGCGATGGGCTATACCGGCAACCGCACCCTGGCCGAGATGCGCGCGGGCTGCGAATTCGTGCGCATTACCGGCGCGGGCCTCAAGGAAAGCCACGTCCACGACGTGCAGATCACCCGCGAAAGCCCGAACTACCGGATGGGGTGAGGCGCGGTCCCGGGCGCTGCCCGGGAGGAAACGCTCCGGTGGAGCGTTTGCAGCGCCGAACGCCCGAGGCGCAAGGCGCGAGGTGCGATTTGGGGGCCGGGGCGCGCGGTCGCGGGAGAGGGGGCGGCTCTTGCAGCCGGGCCGGGCCTGCGGCAGGGTGGGGTGCCTGAACATGGAGGCGCGTCCGATGCACAATCCCGACGACGACACCGGCCCTGATACCGGCCCTGATCCCGGAGAACGCGAGATCTGGCCGCGCATCCTGTGGATCATCGTCATGACGATGCTGATCTCGGTCGCGCAGTCGATCCTGCTCGCGGTGGCTGTCCTGCAAATGGTGTTCCTGATCGCGCAAAAGGGCCGCCCGAACGAGGAACTGGGCGATTTCGGCGCCATGGTCGGCGCCTGGATCGCCAAGGCCGCCCGCTATCAATCGGCGGCCTCCGATGAAAAGCCCTGGCCCTGGCGCCCGATGGGGTCATAGGGCGTAGGGTGGGGTTGAACCCCACCTTACCGCCGGTTGATCAGCACAAGCCCCGCGACCAGCATTGCCAGCGCCAGAGGCGTCAGCGCACTGACCGGCTCGGCGAGGAGCAGCCAGCCCAGCAGCGCGCTCAGGATCGGGGTCAGGAAGCTGAAACTGGCCACCGTCCCGCTCTGATACCGGGCCAGCGCCCAGAACCACAACACGAACCCCAGCGTCACCACGCCGATTGCCTGCACCAGCAACAGGCCCAGTTGAAACAGGCTGAAGTCCCGCACCAGCGGTCCGCCGAACAGGGGAGCCGCCGCCGTCAGGATCACCGCCGAGACCGCGACCTGCCAGAAGATCTGCGTCTCGGGCGCCGTGGCCCCCAGTCGCGTGCGCCGCGCCACCACGACGATCGCCGCCCAGGCCATCCCCGCCACCAGCGCGGCCAGATCGCCCGGCAGGGACCCGTCGGTGCCGCCTCCGCGTCCGACCAGCGTCAGAACCACGGCGGCAAAGCCCAGCGCGAAACCGGTCAGCCGGAGCGGCGTCAGCCGTTCGCCCGGAAACAGGAAATGGGCCGCGACCGCCAGCCAGATCGGCATGGCGTAAAAGATCGACGAGGCCCGCACCACGCCGGTGTTGTCGAGGGCCACGAACAGGAGCAGGAATTCGACCGAAAAGCACAGGCCCATCAACAGCCCGTCGCGCCAAAGGTCTGGCCGAAAGGCAATGCCCCTGAGCCACATCCAGCCCCCCAGCGCCAGAACCGCCACGATGCTGCGAAGTCCCGCCAGAAACACCGGCTGAAAACCCTGATTGCCCAGCTTGATCAGCACGTTGTTCATGCCAAACAGCATGGCGAGACCGAACAGCAGCCAGAAACCGGGCAGGTCCAGAGGTCGGCGGGCGGTGGGGATCATGGGGCCTTGCACCTGTGAAGCATTTTCCCGACAGAACCCTGTCAAAGGTCCAAGGTCAACCCCGCTGCACCTTTTCCTTGTCCCCGGGACAGGCTAAGGCAGGGTGCTTAACAGGAGAAACAGCATGGCCAACCTGCAAGGTCCTTTGCTGATGGTGGCCGCGATGCTGGGCTTTGCCGTCGAGGATGCCCTGATCAAGCATCTTGCGGGACGCCTGCCGCCGGGGCAGATCGCGCTGGCGCTGGGACTGATCGGCGGCACGATCTTTGCCGTTCTGCTGCGCCGCCACGGCCAGCGGCTGTTCATTGCGCAGGGGCTGAAAGGTGCGGCACTGGTGCGCAACCTGTGCGAGGTCGGCGCCGTCATCACCATGACGATGGGGGTCGTGCTGGTTCCGCTGAGCGTGGTGTCGTCGATCCTGCAGGCCATGCCTCTGGCAGTCACGATGGGCGCCGCGCTGGTGCTGGGCGAAAAGGTCGGCTGGCGACGCTGGAGCGCGATCGTTGTCGGTTTTGTCGGGGTCCTGATGATCCTGCGTCCGGGGTTTGACGGCTTTGACGCACGCGCGCTGATCCCGCTGGCGGCGGTGCTGTTCCTGACCGCGCGCGACATCGCCACGCGCAGGGTCATCGGCACGGTTTCATCGCTGCACCTTTCGGGTTGGGGCTTTCTGGCGGCGCTGCCCGGTGGGGTTCTGATGCTGGCCTTCCGCGCCGAGGTGCCGATCCTGCCGACACTGACCGAAACCCTCCTGCTGATCACCATGGGCGTCATCGGTGTTACGGCCTATTTCGCGCTGGTCATGGCGACCCGCGGCGGCGCGCTGGCCACCACGACACCGTTCCGCTACTCGCGCCTCGTCTTTGCGCTGATCCTGGGCGCGGTCTTCTTTGGCGAACGCCCCGATGCGCTGACCCTTGGCGGCAGCGCCCTGATCGTGGCGGCGGGGCTCTACACGATGGCGCGCGAGATGCGCCTTGCCCGCCAGCGCTGAGGCCGCGCGGGGGCCTTTCCCCGCGCGCCGTGCATCGCTATAGAGGCGCCAACCAGCCAGCAAGAGGGGCGCCATGACCACCATCCTTGACATCATCGGCCGCGAGATCCTGGACAGCCGGGGCAACCCGACGGTCGAGGTCGATGTGATCCTCGAAGACGGCACGATGGGTCGCGCCGCGGTGCCCTCGGGTGCGTCCACGGGCGCGCATGAGGCTGTGGAAAAGCGCGACGGCGACAAGGCGCGGTATCTGGGCAAGGGCGTGCTGAACGCCGTCGCCGCCGTCAACGGCGAAATCGCCGAGGCGCTGAACGGCATCGACGCGACCGAGCAGGTCGCCATCGACCGCGCCCTGATCGAACTGGACGGCACGCCGAACAAGTCGCGGCTGGGCGCCAACGCCATTCTCGGCGTGTCGCTGGCCGTCGCCAAGGCCGCCGCCGAGGCCAGCGCGATGCCGCTTTACCGCTATGTTGGCGGGACGTCCGCGCGCGTGCTGCCGGTGCCGATGATGAACATCATCAATGGCGGCGAGCATGCCGACAACCCGATCGACATTCAGGAATTCATGATCATGCCGGTCAGCGCGGGCAACATCCGCGAGGCGGTGCGCATGGGCTCCGAGGTGTTCCACACGCTGAAGAAACAATTGTCGGCGGCGGGTCTCAACACCGGGATCGGCGACGAGGGGGGCTTTGCGCCCAATATCTCGTCGACCCGCGATGCGCTGGATTTCATCCTGAAAGCCATTGAAAAAGCAGGATATCGTCCGGGTGAAGAAATCTGTCTGGCCCTGGACTGCGCCTCGACCGAATATTTCAGGAACGGGCTCTATGTGATGGCGGGCGAAGGAAAGACCCTGTCCGCCGCCGAGAATGTGGATTACCTGGCGGCCCTGGTGCGCGACTATCCGATCATCTCGATCGAGGACGGCTGCGCCGAGGATGACTGGGATGGCTGGAAGCTCCTGACCGACACGCTGGGCGGCAAGGTGCAACTGGTCGGTGACGATCTTTTCGTGACCAACCCCGCGCGGCTGGCGCGGGGGATCAAGGCCGGTGTCGCCAACTCGATGCTGGTCAAGGTCAACCAGATCGGAACCCTCACCGAGACGCTGCAAGCCGTCGAGATGGCGCACCGCGCGCGCTATACCAATGTGATGTCGCACCGTTCGGGTGAAACCGAGGATGCGACCATTGCCGACCTGGCCGTTGCCACCAACTGCGGCCAGATCAAGACCGGCTCGCTGGCGCGCTCGGACCGGCTGGCAAAGTATAACCAGTTGATCCGTATCGAGGAAATGCTTGGCGAGGTGGCGGAATACGCGGGCCGGTCGATTCTGCGCGGCTGACCGAAGCCGGTAAAGAAACCCTGAGGGGCGTGGCACTTGCCGCGCCCTTTTTCGCTTACAATTTGAGGGGTTAAGCCATTCTTAAGCGCGCGGGCCCAGACTGGTCGCACCGATCAGCCATGAGGTTCGTCATGTCCACTGTCCTGTCCCCGATCGCCCCCGGTGCAGCGGGCGCGCGTGACGCGCCACTGCCTGGCCTGGCCC
>CALEZJ010000507.1 GCA_937927885.1 uncultured Paracoccaceae bacterium
CCGTTGGTGTTGGGCCCGGTCACCGCCAGCCCATGCGCCTGTGCGGCAGCGATCACTCGGGCATCACGCTCCAGCCCCTTGCCGCCGGCTTCTCCGAATCCTTGCGCGACCAGCACGATAGCCTTGATGCCCTTGGTCGCGCAGGCCTCCAACGCCTCGACCGCGGCGTCAGCGGGGACGTTCAGCATCGCGGCGTCCACCTCGGGTGGCAGGTCGGCGATCGATGCCACACAACGATGGCCCATGACGTCGTCGTACCGCGGGTTTACCGCGATGATTTCGCCATCATACCCAAGGTTGTGCATTGCCACGATGGCCGAGCTGCCGAGTTTGGTCAGGTCCGGTGTCGCGCCGACGATGGCGACCGCCCGCGCATTGAACAGTTTGTCGATTGCCGCAGTCCGGTCGCTGGTCATGCCGGGTCCTCTGTCTTGGTAGGATAACTTGTCTATCCTTCTTTTTGGATAAAACGTCGATCCTGTCAACCTTCCTTGTTGTTGTGCTTCCTATAATCCTATTTTTATGGAGCTAAGGGCTACGAAATCCCTTGTTGACACATCACCTTCGTCCGTTCTACTTGTATGCACAACTTTTGCAGCACGCGGCGTGCCGACTCGAGGAGAAATGGCGATGGGAAAATACTATGAGGAACTGGTGCCCGGGCAGGTGTACAAGCATTCGGTGACCCGGACCGTGACCGAGGTGGACAACCTGATGTTTACCGTCCTGTCGCACAATGATCAGCCGCTGCATCTGGACGAAGAATTCGGCAAGAAGTCGATCTATGGCTCGCGCGTGTGTTCAAGCATCTACACGCTGGCATTCACCAACGGGGTTGCGGTGCGCACGCTGACCCTGGGCACGTTGATTGGCAACCTGGGCTACGAGAAGATCCGCTTTCCCAACCCGGTGCGAATTGGCGACACGCTACGCAGCGAGTCCGAGGTGATCGAATGTCGCGAAAGCAAGAAATATCCCAATGCCGGCATCGTGACGATGGAGCATCGGGGCTACAACCAGCGCGATGAGCTGGTGTGCTCGGCGTTGCAGGTCGGGCTGATGATGAAGCTGCCCGTGGCGGCTGAGTGACGGGGGGCGGCATGGATTTTTCTGTCTCCGAGGATCACCGCATTCTGGGCGATGCCATCGATGCGATGATGCGCGAGTTCCCCGATGACTATTGGATGGAGCGCGACCGAACCCACACTTTCCCATGGGAATTCTATAACGCCTTTGCCAAGGCGGGGTTCCTGGGGCTGGTGGTGCCCGAGGAATATGGCGGCGCCGGGCTGGGTCTGGCCGAGGGCGCGCTGGTCCTGTCGAAGGTCGCTGGATCGGGCGGCGCCCTCTCTGCGGCGACGGCGGTGCATGTGTCGCTGTTTGGCATGACCCCGGTAATCAAGTTCGGTTCCGAGGAGATGAAACGGAAATACCTGCCGCCGCTGGTGGCCGGTGATCTTCATGTTTGCTTTGGCGTGACAGAGCCCGATGCCGGCACCGATACCACAAGCATCAAGACCAGTGCGGTGCGCGACGGCGATCATTATGTTATCAACGGACGCAAGGTCTGGACCTCGAAGGCTGAGCAGTCGCAGAAATGCCTCTTGTTGACGCGCACCACGCCCATCGAGCAGTGCAAGAAAAAGACCGATGGGATGACGCTGTTTCTCGTCGATATCCAGAACCCCGCAGTCACCATCCGCCCGATCCCCAAGATGGGGCGCGAGGCGGTTGGGTCCTGCGAGGTCTTCTATGACGGGCTGCGCGTACACGAATCCGACCGGGTGGGCGAGGAAGGGCGCGGGTTCCACTACCTGCTGGACGGGCTCAATGCCGAAAGGATTCTGGTCGCCTCGGAGGCCATCGCGGTCGGTCGGCGCGCCATCGAGCGCGCAACGCAATACGCCAAGGAGCGCGTCGTCTTCAACCGGCCTATCGGCAAGAACCAGGGGGTCCAATTCCCGCTGGCGGATTCGCTGGCAAAGCTGGAGGCCGCCGATGTGCTGACGCAAAAGGCCCTGTGGCAATACGATCAGGGACTGCCCTGCGGTGATCTGGCCAACATCGCGAAATACCTGGCCACCGAGGCCGCTTTCGAGGCCTGTGACCGTGCCGTCCAGACGCATGGCGGCTACGGCTATGCCGCTGAATACCATGTGGAACGCTATTTTCGCGAAACCCGGGTTTGGCGTATCGCGCCGATCTCGCAGAACTTCATCCTCGCATACATCGCCGAAAAGATGCTCGGCCTGCCGCGATCCTATTGAGGACCCCGTCGATGCGTCCGATCCGCACCCTGATGTTCGTTCCCGGTCACAAGGACAAGTTCCACGCCCGCATCGGAAGTCTGGGGGCCGATGCCATTGTGCTGGACCTCGAAGATTCGGTGCCCGTGGCGTTGAAGGCCGAGGCGCGCGACAAGGTTGCTGCCCTGATCCCCGCGCTGGCCGGGACCGGGCCAAAGATCTATGTGCGCACCAACCGCGGTCTGCATGCCTATGAAGTGGATGACCTGCGCGCCGTTGTGCAGCCCGGGCTGGACGGGATCTTCGTGTCCAAGGCCGAGGATCCGACCGATGTCGAATACCTCTCGCGGCTGATCGCGGAACTTGAGCACCAGCGCGGCCTGCCGATTGGCGCGGTGCGGCTGATCGTCCCCATCGAAACCGCCCGTGCAGCGGAATTCGTCTTTGACATCGTCAGCAATCCGCGTGTTGCGCATCTGGTGCAGGTCACTGCCAAGGGTGCCGATCTGGAGCGCAACCTCGGTTTCCGCTGGACCCCTGAGGGGACCGAGACGCTGTACCTGCGGTCGCGCGCGGTGGTGGCGGCGCGGGCAGCGGGCAAGCCTCATATCATTGGCGGGCTCTGGCAGGAGGTGCATGACCTTGACGGCCTGCGTCGTTCGGCCGAGTT
>CALEZJ010000508.1 GCA_937927885.1 uncultured Paracoccaceae bacterium
CGGAGGGCCGACGAGGCACAGGATCGGCCCCTTCAGCTTGGCCGAGCGCGATTGCACCGCCAGGTATTCGACGATCCGTTCCTTGACCTTGTCGAGGCTGTAGTGGTCCTCGTCCAGGATCGCCTGCGCGCGGCCCAGGTCCTTCTTGACCTTCGAACGCACGCCCCATGGCAGCGCCAGAAGCCAGTCCAGATAGTTGCGAACCACCGTGGCCTCGGCCGACATCGGGCTCATCGACTTCAGCTTCTTCAACTCGGCCTCGGCCTTGTCGCGCGCTTCCTTCGAGAATTTCGTCGCCTTGATGCGGTTTTCCAGCTCGGTCAGTTCGTTCTGGCCGTCCTCGCCGTCACCCAGTTCCTTCTGGATCGCCTTCATCTGCTCGTTCAGATAGTATTCGCGCTGCGTGCGCTCCATCTGCGACTTGACACGCGACTTGATCTTGCGCTCGACCTGCAGAACGCTGATCTCGCCCTCCATCAGGCCAAAGATCTTCTCCAGCCGCTCGGCCAGATTCAGCGTCTCCAGCAGGTCCTGCTTTCGCGCGACATCAACGCCCAGATGGCCCGCCGCCAGATCCGCAAGCCGTTCGGGCGCGCCAGCCTCGGCGATCGCGCTCAGCGCCTCGTCGGGAATGTTGCGCTTGATCTTGGCATAGCGTTCGAAATCGTCCGAGACCGAGCGGGTCAGCGCCGCGACCGCCGCGGGATCGCCGGTTTCCTCGGTGATGATCTCGGCCTCGGCCTCGAAATGCTGGTCGTTCTCGAGGAACCGGTGCAGACGCACGCGGGTCTTGCCCTCGACCAGAACCTTGACGGTTCCATCCGGAAGTTTCAGCAATTGCAGGACATTGGCCAGAACGCCGATGCGGTACATCCCGTCGGTGCCGGGATCCTCGGCGGCATGGTCGATCTGCGTGACGAGGAGGATCTGCTTGTCCTCGCGCATCACCGTTTCCAGCGCGCGCACCGATTTGTCGCGCCCTACGAACAGCGGCACGATCATGTGCGGAAACACCACCATGTCGCGCAGCGGAAGGACGGCGAATGCGTTGTACTTGCCTGACATACCTGACCTCACTTCATTTCGTGTGCCGCGGAAGGGATGAACCGCAGCGACCCCGTTCAGCCCCCTATCTGGGACGCTCGAGCGGGGAATTCAACTCTTCACCCGATCACGTTGCATACCCATCGTGGCACAAGTTGGCAGCGAAAAGGGCGCTTTTGCGGACTGGTTAAGAAAGTGTCACACTGAAACCCCGAGACGACAAGGGCTCAGTCGCGGCGGTATCGCCAGCGGTGCATCAGATCGGCGCCCGCGGGCGTGGCCTCGACCAGGTCCCAGTCGCGCGGGCCGATCGCGGTCAGGCCCAGCCCCGCCACCCCGGCAAGCCCGTCGGCGCCAAACACCCGTCCGGCGCTGAACACCACCAGTTCATCGACCAGCCCGGCGCGCAAGAGGCCGGCTGCCAACCCTCCGCCCCCCTCGCACAGCACCCGTGTCAGCCCGCGCGACGCCAGCTGGCGCATCGCATCACGCGCCTCGACCCGCCCCAGATTGTCTTGCGCGCAGTCGATCAGGTCGGCTCCGGTCTCTGCCCAGGCCATCCGGGCCGAGACCGGGGCCTGCGCGCTGTGCAACATCCAGACCGGCAGCGCCCGCGCGCTGCGCCCCAAACGGCTGTCAGAGGACAGGCCCAGTCGGCTGTCCGCCACCACACGGACCGGCTGACGCAGGATCCCCAGATCCCGCACCGTCAGGTCGGGATCGTCGGCGCGCGCCGTCCCCGCCCCCACCAGCACCGCATCGTGGCGCGCGCGCAACAGATGCACCCGGCGCCGCGCCTCGGGTCCGGTGATCCAGCGGCTTTCGCCGCTCGCCGTGGCAATACGGGCATCCAGGGTCAGCGCCAGTTTCAGCGTCACGAAGGGCCGCCCCTCGACAACCTTCAGGAAGAATCCCGCGTTGGCCCGCTGCGCCGCCTCGGTCTCGACCCCCTCGCGCACCTCGATCCCGGCCGCGCGCAGCATCGCGTGACCGCGCCCCGCCACCCTGGGGTCCGGGTCGGTCAGCGCCGTGACCACCCGCGCCACCCCGACCGCGATCAGCGCCTCGGCGCAGGGCGGCGTCACCCCGTGATGCGCGCAGGGCTCGAGCGTGACATAGGCCGTTGCCCCCCGCGCTGCCGGCCCGGCCTGTGCCAGCGCGCGAACCTCGGCATGCGGGCGCCCGCCGGGCTGGGTCCAGCCACGGCCCAGCACCAGACCATCCTTGACGATCACGCAGCCGACAGCAGGATTGGGCGCCACCTGCCCGAGGCCCCGCGCCCCCAGAACCAGCGCCATGCGCATGAACCGGCTGTCTGCCTCGCTCATGGACGCGCCCCTTTCATCTGTCCTCAAATATCCTCAGGGGGGTGAATGGCCGCAGGCCAGAGGGGGGCGCGAGCGCCCCCCCTGACCCCGTTCAATCCTCGCCCGCCGGTGCCGGACGCAGTTCCGAGACAAAGCGGTCAAAATCGTCCGCCGCCTGGAAATTCTTGTAAACGCTGGCAAAGCGCACATAGGCCACAGTGTCGATGCGCGCCAGCGTTTCCATGACTATCTCGCCGATCACCCGGCTGGGGATGTCGGTATCGCCCAGGGATTCCAGCCGCCGCACGATGCCGGAAATCATCTGCTCGATGCGCTCGGGCTCGATCGGGCGCTTTTGCATGGCAATGCGGATCGAGCGTTCCAGCTTGTCGCGGTCAAAGGGTTCGCGCTTGCCCGAGGTCTTGACCACCACAAGGTCGCGCAACTGCACCCGCTCGTAGGTGGTGAACCGCCCGCCGCAGGCCGGACAGAAGCGCCGCCTGCGGATCGAGACATGGTCCTCGGCCGGGCGCGAATCCTTGACCTGGGTATCGACATTTCCACAGAACGGACAGCGCATGACCTCTCCCTCGGGGTGACAACCGGATTATCCACAGGGACTATAGGCAAGCCCCGACCCCTTGGGTAGCGCAAAAAGCCGCCCCCCAGATCAAGGGGCGGCGCTGTTGCGCGCAAGACTCAACCCGGATCAGTCGATCACCACGACGCGCATGTTCTCCATGCCTTCGCGCTGCACCATTGCAAACAGCAGGCTGGCGTTGTCCGGGTGCAGCCGCACGCAACCGGCGCTGGCCGGTCGGCCCAGCGCATAGGTCGATTCGGTGGCGTGGATCGCGTAATCGCCGTCATAGAAGATCGCAAAGGGCATCGGCGTGTTGTTGTAGCGGCTCGAACGGTGCCAGCGCGACAACCATTGCGGTGTCCATTCGCCGCGCGGCGTGATCTTGCCTGCGCGCGCGGTGGACACCGGCCATTCATAGCGCAACTGGCCATCGAGATAGACATGCATCGTCTGGGTCGAGACACTGACGCGCGCGACGATCGCGGTGGCTTGCGCCGCAAAAGGCGCCAGGATCAAGGCCGCCAGCAGCGCGGCCCGCAAAAGAACAGACATTCCAACCCCCCGGTGGGAATACAAGATTTAGCTTTGGCGTGGCAGCGCCAGCCCAAGGTTGGGCAATCCCGGGGGGCCGAGTCAAGGCTTTCGGCGGATTTCCGCCACCTCAGCCGGTCGGCGTGACAATTCTGCCCGCATCGAGGCGCAACACCCGGTCCATGCGCGCCGCCAGGTCGAGATTGTGCGTGGCGATCAGCGCGCTGAGGCCGGTATGGCGCACAAGGTCCATCAGCACCCCGAACACCTGATCCGAGGTCGCGGGGTCCAGATTGCCGGTCGGCTCGTCGGCCAGAAGGATCGCCGGCCGCGGCGCCGCGGCGCGGGCCAGCGCCACCCGCTGCTGCTCGCCCCCGGAGAGTTGCGAGGGGTAGTGGTCCATCCGCGCCCCGAGCCCCACCGCCCGCAACTCCTCCGTCGCCCGGTCGAAGGCGTCCCGCGCGCCGGCAAGCTCCAGCGGCACTGCGACATTTTCCAGCGCGGTCATCGTCGGGATCAAGTGGAAGGATTGGAAAACCAC
>CALEZJ010000509.1 GCA_937927885.1 uncultured Paracoccaceae bacterium
ATGCTGGCCTTTGCATTGTCCTTTGACGAGGTGATCGTCACCACCTTCACCGCAGGCCAGCAATCGACGCTGCCGATCTGGATGCTGAACGAACTCGTGCGGCCCCGTCAGCGCCCGGTGACCAATGTCGTCGCCATCGTCGTGTTCCTGACCACCTTTGTTCCCATTCTCATCGCGTACTGGCTGACCCGCGGCGGTTCCGAGACCGCGGGCGGCGGCAAATAGGGAGGTTCTCCATGTCCGCTTTCGACACCCAGCTTCTGATCGGCAACGCCTTCGAGCCCGGGCAGGACGTGGCCGAGCCGGTGCTGAACCCGCGCACCGGGGCGCTGATCCTGGAGGTGCCCGAGGCCAGCCCCGCGCAGGTCGACCGCGCCGTCGCTGCCGCCCGCAAGGCATTCGACGGCTGGTCGCGCACCACCCCCGCCGAACGCTCGGCGGCACTGCTTCGCATCGCCGACCGCCTCGAGCGCGACGCCGATTCCTTTGCCGCGCTCGAGGCGCTCAATTGCGGCAAGCCGATCAATGCCGCGCGCAATGACGAATTGCCCGGGATTGTCGATTGCTACCGCTTTTTCGCCGGCGCGGTGCGCTGCCAGCACGGGGCGGTGGCGGGGGAGTACCTGGCGGGCCATACCAGCATGATCCGCCGCGATCCGATCGGCGTGGTGGCCAGCATCGCGCCCTGGAACTATCCCTTGATGATGATGGCGTGGAAACTGGCCCCCGCCATCGGCGCCGGCAATACAGTGGTGTTCAAGCCCTCGGAACAGACCCCGCTGACCGCGCTGAAACTGGCGCGCATCATGGCCGAGGAACTGCCCGAGGGCGTCGTCAACATCATCCCCGGGCGCGGGCACACGGTGGGCAACCATCTGATCAACCACCGCGAGGTGGACATGATCAGCCTGACCGGCGACATCGCCACCGGCAAGAAGATCCTTGATGCGGCGTCGAAATCGGTCAAGCGCACGCATCTGGAACTGGGCGGCAAGGCGCCGGTGATCGTGTTCGACGATGCCGATATCGGCGCCGTGGTCGAGGGGCTGCGGGCCTTCAGTTTCTACAACGCCGGGCAGGATTGCACCGCCGCCTGCCGGGTCTATGCCGGCAAGGGGGTCTATGACACCCTCGTGGCCGAACTGACCGCCGCCGCCGCCTCGATCACGCTGGGGGCCGAGGATGACACGACGAACGAGATCGGCCCCCTGATCAGCCAGCGCCAGCGCGACCGGGTGGCCAGTTTCGTCAACCGCGCGCGCGAGCAGAACCATATCGAGATCACCACCGGTGGCGAGGCAATGGCGCAGGGCTTCTATTATCAGCCCACGGTCGTGGCAGGCGCGCTGCAATCGGACGAGATCGTGCGCCGCGAGGTCTTTGGCCCCGTCGTCTCGGTCACACCGTTTTCCGATGTGGATCAGGCGGTTGCCTGGGCCAATGACAGCGACTACGGGCTGGCCTCGTCGGTCTGGACGCGCGATGTGGGCCGGGGCATGGCGACAGCGGCGCGGCTGCGCTATGGCTGCACCTGGGTGAACACCCATTTCATGCTGGCCAGCGAGATGCCGCACGGCGGGCTGAAACAATCGGGCTATGGCAAGGACCTGTCGTCCTATGCGCTGGAGGATTACAGCGTCGTGCGCCATGTGATGGTCAAGCACGGCTGACAGGGGTGCCTCAGGCGCGGATGGCGCGGCCTTCGGGATCGTGCAGCGGGGCGAGCGTGGCGCGGGCCGGGACCGGGGTTCCGGCCACCACCAGCTCATACCGGCTTGCCAGGATTGCGGCGTTGCTCAGGTCCGCCGCGCCGTCAACCGCGCGCAGATACCCATAGCCGATGGGCCGCCCGACCGAATAGCCATAGCCCCCACTGGTCAGGTATCCCACGGCCTGCCCGTCGCGCAGGATCGTCTCGCGGCCCAGGAGCACCGCCTCGGGGGTGTCGGCGACAAAGCCGGTCAGACGGCGGCGCAGGGGTTGGCCGGACAGGGGCACCAGCGCCGCGCGGCCCAGAAAGTCCTGCCCGCCCTTCAGCTTGACCGCCCAGCCCAGCCCCGCCTCGAAGGGGGTGTCGTTGGGTGTGATGTCGGCCCCCCAGGCGCGGTAACCCTTTTCCAGCCTGAGCGAGTCGATGGCACGGTAGCCCGCAGGCCGCAGCCCCATCCCGGTGTCCATCAGCGCATCAAAAACCGCGCCCATGCCCGATATGGGCAGGTGCAATTCCCAGCCCAACTCGCCCACATAGGTCAAGCGAAGCGCCCGCACTCTTTGCCCTGCGATGGTCAGCAGGCGGCAATGGCCAAAGGGAAAGGCCGCATTCGACACATCCTCGCGCGTCACCGCTGCCAGAATATCGCGCGCGCGCGGGCCCATCAGGGCGAGCGTGCCAAAATCCTCGGTCACGTCGGTCAGGGTCGCTTCCAGCCCGGCGGGGAGGTGGTCGGCGATCCAGGCCAGATCATGCGTGCGAAATCCGGTGCCGGTAACCAGATAGAACTGATCCGCCGCCAGCCGCGCGACCGTCAGGTCGCATTCGATCCCGCCCCGGCTGTTGAGCATCTGGGTATAGGTCACCCGCCCGGCGGGCCGCGTCACGTCATTGGCGCAAAGCCAGGACAGCGCCGCCTCGGCCCCCGGCCCGCGCAACTCGTATTTGGCGAAACTGCTTTGGTCGAACAGGCTGGCCAGGTCGCGGGTGTGGCGGTGTTCCTCGCCCACGGCCGCGAACCAGTTCTGGCGGCCCATGGAATACAGGTCCTCGGCCGGGGTGCCGGGGGGCGCGAACCAGTTCGGGCGCTCCCAGCCCAGCTTCGAGCCAAAGACCGCCCCCGCCTGCGCCAGCCGGCCATAGAGCGGTGAGGTCAGACGGGGGCGACCGCTGGAGTACTCCTCGTGCGGGAAGGCCACGGTGTAATGCTTGCCGTAAGCCTCCAGCGTGCGGGCGCGCACCCAGTTGCGGTCGCGGTGCAAGCCGGAAAAGCGGCGGATGTCCACCGGCCACAGGTCCAGGGGCGCCTCGCCGCGCATCACCCATTCCGCCAGCGCCCATCCCGCCCCGCCGCCCGAGGCGATGCCAAAGGCATTGAACCCGGCGCCAATATACATGTTCGAGACCTCGGGCGCCGCGCCCAGGATGAAATTGCCGTCCGGGGTAAAGCTTTCGGCGCCGTTGATCATCTGCTTGACGCCGGCCCGCTCCAGCGCCGGGATGCGCGCGACCGCCTGCACCATATGCTGTTCGAAATGGTCGAAATCGTCATCAAACAGGCGAAAGGCCCAGTCGTTCGGCGCGTCGTTGCCCGGCAGGCCGGTGTCCCAGGCAATCGGGTCGGGCTCGTAGCCGCCGAACACCAGCCCGCCCACCTCTTCCTTGAAATAGGTGCGCCGGTCCGGGTCGCGCAGGGTCGGCGCATCCGGGGCCAGCCCGTCGATCCGCTCGGTCACCACATACTGATGCTTGACCGCCTGAAGGGGCACATTGACCCCCGCCAGCGCCCCCACCTGACGCGCCCAGAGCCCGGCGCAGTTCACCACGCTCTCGCAGCCGATTTCGCCCCGGTCCGTCTGCACCGCCACGATCCGCCGCCCCTCCTTGCGAAACCCGGTGACGCGCACGCCCTCGACCAGCCGTGCCCCGTGCATCCGCGCCCCCTTGGCCAGCGATTGCGCGATGTCCGAGGGGCTGGCCTGCCCGTCCGTCGGCAACCACGAGGCGCCGATCAGGTCCGCCGTGTCCATCAGCGGCCACATGCGTTTCACCTCGGCGGGCGAGATCAGGTCCATCTCCATGCCAAAGCTGCGCGCGGTGGTGGCCAGACGCTGGTATTCGGTCCAGCGGTCGGGCGTCGTGGCCAGCCGCAGGCAACCGGTCATCTTCCAGCCGGTCTCCAGCCCGGTTTCCACGGCGAGGCGCTTGTAGAGGTCGACCGAGTATTTCAGCACCCGCGTGATCGAGGCGGATGAGCGCAACTGCCCCACCAGCCCCGCCGCATGCCAGGTCGACCCCGAGGTCAGGCTGCCCTGTTCCAGCAGCAAGACCTCGGCCTTGTGGTCGCGCGCCAGGTGATAGGCGGTCGAACAGCCGATGATGCCGCCCCCGATGATGACAATTTGCGAATGGCTGGGCAGGGTTACGGACATGTCAGGGCTTTCCGGTGCGGGTCTGATAGGCATCGAGCGCGGTTTCGAACCGGGCGAGGGTTTCGTCGGTATAGGCGACATAATCGGTGCCGGGGGCGTTCAGATGCAGCTCCGACACCATGCTCCACATCGCCTCGCGCAGCAAAGACGCCACCTGCATCGCCGCCATCGCCCGGATCAGCGCGGCATCGGGCGGGGCACCGAAATAGGCGTGCAGCAGGGTTTCGGTTTCCTCGGGGGCAAAGCCCGCGTTCGACGACAGGCCGGCGAGGTCGAACAGCGGCGTCGAGAAGCCCGCATATTCGAAATCGATCAGCCAGAGGCGTTCGCCGTCATCGAGCAGATTGGCGGGCAACAGGTCGTTATGGGCAAAGACGATGGGCAGCGGGATCTGCGCGGCCTCCAGCCCCTCGGCCAGCGCGACGAAGCGTGGCAGATGCGGGGTCATGCGACTGCCGCCCGCCGCCAGCGTGCGGGCATAGTCGCGGATCACATGGAAGGGCCAGAAGAACACCGCCGACCCGCTGACATGGCGCGGCATTTCGCGGTGAAACCGGCGCAGCAGCATGGCAATCGGCCCGATGGCGGCGCGCACATCCCCGGGACCAAAGGTGCGCGCGCCCAGAAACCGCGTCACCATCACCCCGGGGCCGGTGTGGCGCACCTCGGGCGCGAACCCCGCCTCGGCGGCGGCGCGGGCGACCATGCCCTCGTGCAGGCGCGAGACATGGTGAAACGGGTAATCCGCGCCGAACCGCACCACATGGCGCCCGTTCGCGTCGCTGACCACCCAGCTTTCGTTGCTGATCCCGCCCTTCAGCGGTTGCAGCGAAACCTCGCCCTGCCAGAGGCCCAGAGCCTCGATTCGCGCGCGTGCCTCCGACGTGCCCACCCTGTTCCCCCGGCTGTCCCGTCACAGGATGACCCCGCCGGGCGGGGGGCGGTCAAGCCCGTATCTGCGCCTCCTCAGCCCAGAAGGGACCGCAGCGCCGGGGTGGCCGCCTCCAGCGCGCGGG
This sequence comes from uncultured Paracoccaceae bacterium, assembly GCA_937927885.1. Lineage (GTDB taxonomy): Bacteria > Pseudomonadota > Alphaproteobacteria > Rhodobacterales > Rhodobacteraceae > Pararhodobacter. The sequence goes on from CALEZJ010000509.1 coordinate 5,160, forward strand.
CATAGCGGCTGGTGGCCTCGTCGATCTCGGCCTCGGTGATGGTCAGTGGCGGTGAGAAGGAATTGACCGGCAGGAAGGGCAGGGCGCGCGACAGCACGCCTTCGGCCAGCGCGTGTTTCGCCACCAGCTTGTGCGGCGCGGCGGCATCGGGGAAACGTCGCTTGGTCGCCTTGTCGGCCACGAATTCGACCGAGGCCATCAGCCCCACGCCGCGCACATCGCCGATGAACTCGTGTCCGCCGACCTTGGCGCGCAGCGCGTCCAGCAGACGCGGTCCCAGCGCGGCCGCGCGGGCGGGCAGGTCCTCGCGCTGCATCAGGTCGAGGTTCGCGAGCCCGATGGCGCTGCCCACCGGATGGCCCGAATAGGTGAACCCGTGCATCACCGCGCCCATCTGCGGCGAGGCGGCCTCGAGCACATCCCAGACCCGCTGCGAGATCAGCGAGGCCGACATCGGGAAATAGGCCGAGGTCAGCCCCTTGGCCAGCGATACGAAATCCGGTTTCAGCCCATAGGTGCCGCTGCCAAACCACTGGCCGGTGCGGCCAAAGCCGGTGATGACCTCGTCGGCGATCAGCAGGATGTCGTGGCGGTCCAGAATGGCCTGCACCCCCTCGAAGTAACCTGCGGGCGGGGTGAACACACCGCCGGTGCCCATCACGGGCTCGGCGATGAAGGCGGCGATGGTGTCGGCACCCTCGCGCGCGATCAGCGCCTCGAGTTCGGCCAGCAGTCGGGCGGTGAACTGCGCTTCGCTCTCGCCCTTCTGGCCAAAGGCGTAGAAATGCGGGCATTCGACATGGAAGATTCCCTCGATCGGCAGATCGAAGGCGGTGTGATAGCCGGAAATCCCGGTCAGGCTGGCGGCGGCATGGGTCAGCCCGTGATAGGCGCCCTTGCGCGAGATGACTTTCTTTTTCGCCGGTTTGCCGCGCAGGTTATTGTAATAGCGAACGAATTTATAGGCCGTGTCATTCGCGTCCGACCCCGAGGTGCCAAAGAATACCCGCGCGATGCTGGCGCCCGGCACGGTCTCGTTGAACAGGGTCTTGACCCGGTCGGCCAGCCGGATCGTCGCCTCGCTGGAGGCACCGCCAAAGAAATGCTGGAAACTGAGGTCGCGCAGCGCCTTCTCGCCGGCCTTGACCAGTTCCTCGCGCCCATAGCCCACGTTGACGCACCACAGCCCCGCGCCCATGTCGAGAATGCTCTGCCCGCCCTCGCGCGTGACCTCGACGCCCTTCGCCCCGGTATAGATCACCGGCCCCGCAGCCATCAGATCGGCGATCGAGGTCACGGGGTGAAAGAGGCTCGCGCGGTCAAGATCGGCGAGCGGCACATTCGCGAGGTCATTCATGGCAGGGTCCTTTGCTGGGGCCAGACGGGGGACCGGAGGCTCCGGCCAATGCCTCTCCATGCCACAGACCCGGGGCGAGGGGCAAGTCGGCGCCCCGGACCGGTGCGATCGTCGCGGCCTGATCCAGATCAAATCCGTATCCGCGATTTGACTCTAGGCTGGCGGGCAGGGGTATCAGGGGGGCTTTCATGCGGCTGACCGTTCGCAGCAATCTGGCCATGCGCATCCTGATGGATTGCGCGGTCAACGCGCCGCGGATGGTCAATGCGGCGCGCATCGCCGCCCGCTGCAACGCCTCGCCCCATCATGTGGCGCAGGTGGTCAGCCGACTGGCCGACGCGGGGATGCTGGCGACCACGCGCGGGCGCGGCGGCGGGCTGGGGCTGGCGCTGTCGGCGCAGTCGATCCGGGTGGGCGGCGTGCTTCGGTTGTTCGAATCCCCGGTGCCTTTTACCGAATGCATGGACGCGGCCACCAACACCTGCCCGCTGACCGCCGCCTGCCGTCTGCGCCCGGTGTTCTGCGACGCGCTGGAAAGGTTCTACCGCGATCTCGATGCGGTGACGCTGGCCGATCTGGTGGACGGCAACGCTGCCCTGCAAGCCGTGCTGGCGCAGGACGAGCCGCAAGAGGCCCTGTAGCCAGAGCCAGTCGCGCAACAGTGGGAACCGGTCTTGCGCAAGCGACCGGCCTCCACAAAGAGTTGGGGCGGCGCGTGACTGCGGATGAGCGCGGCACGCTCCGGGCCCCTCACCCGCCGCGAGACGCCTGCAGCCCGGCCCAGGTCGGGCGCTCCAGTTCGAATGTGTCCTGCGTGCGGACATAGGTGCTGCCAAAGCTGCGCGCGACCAGGTCCAGATCGGTGGTGTGGATATGCCCGCGCGCCGGGTTCTTCACAAAGCGGTCCGCCACATGCACCGCCAGCACGCGGCCGATCACCACGCTCTGATGCGGCCCGGTGACCACCGAGGCCAGCAGGCGGCATTCGAAGCTGACCGGGCTATCCGTGATGCGCGGCGGGGCCGACCCCGGCAATGTCCAGTTCGTTCACCCCGCGCGGCGCATCGGCGGCGGTCAGGTTCATCGGCCCCACCAGCGATTCCGGCACCAGGTTGATGCAGAATTCGCCGGTTTCCACGATGTTCGCCGCCGTGTCCTTGAACCCGCGCGACGGGTCGGCCAGCATCCCCAGCGCGACCGTCGGCGGCGCGGACCCCATCACGTTGAAAAAGCTGAAGGGCGCGGCATTCACCCCCAAGGCGCCCTTGGTCACCACCCAGGCAATGGGGCGGGGGATGATCGTTGCCGCCAGCAGGTTATAGGCGACGCCGGGTTCCACCTGATCGAGGTCAAAGCGCATCCGTCTCAGTCCGGCGTCGCGTTCACGACGGGGTGGCGGATCGTGCCGATCCCCTCGACATGGGCCACCACCACATCCCCGGGCCACAGCCATTCCTGCGGGTTGCGCCCGGCGCCCACGCCTTCGGGCGTGCCGGTGGCGATGATGTCGCCGGGTTCCAGCGTGATGACGCGGCTGATGTCGGCGATCAGTTCATCGACCTTGAACAGCATCTTGGCGGTGTTCGAACGCTGCTTCTCCACTCCGTTGACACTCAGCCAAAGGTCCAGCGCCTGCGGATTCGGGATGTCGTCGGCGGTGACGATGCAGGGGCCGAACGGGGCAAAGCCATCCATCCCCTTTGACACGATCCACTGCCCCGACCGGCGGTTGTCGCGGGCCGAGACGTCGATCATCACCGAATAGCCAAACACATGGCCCAGTGCATCGGCCCGCGCCACGCGCCGCGCGGTGGTGCCGATGATCGCGGCCAGTTCGACCTCCCAGTCCAGTTGCTGCGTGATCTCGCGGTCATGCGGAATGGCTTCGCCCGGGCCGATGACGGCGGTCGGGGGTTTGGAAAAGATCACCGGCTGGCGCGGCAGATCGGCCGAGGTGTCCAGCGCCGCCGCGCTTTCCGCCACATGGTCGAGATAGTTCAGCCCGATGCCAAAGATGTTCTTGCGCGGCCGCGGGATCGGCGCCAGCAGGCGCACATTGGCCAGCGCCGTTGCCGTGCCGGAGGGGAAATGCCCCTCGCATTCGGCCAGCCGGGCGCGCAATGCCTCCAGCCCCGGGCGGCCCGCGTCGATCAGGCCCAGCATGCTGTCGGGCAGGGCGGGCACCAGACTCGCCACATCCACCACCAGATCGCCCGCCATCACCCCCAGCCGGGCCGCGGATTCGACGCCCGCGCGGTATGTTACCAATTTCATGCCGTGTCCTTACCTTACAGGCTGATAGCCGCCGTTGTCGCCAAAGGCCTGCTCGCGGTAGAGCCCCAGAGCGCGCATCACCGGCAGGTCGTTCAGACAGAACAGACAGGCATCCTCGCGGTCCGAGCCGTTGACATGCTCATGCCACGCCCAGGAGGGAACGCAGAAGATGTCGCGTTCCTGCCAGTCAAAGCGCTGGCCGTTGATGATCGAATGCCCGCGCCCCTTGGCGACGTGATAGAGGTAGCTGCCCGTGTGGCGATGCGCCTTCGTGTGCTCGCCCGGGCGCAGCATCTGCATGCTGGCGCCCAGGGTGCGCATCACCGGGCCGTTCGTTGCAGGGTTGACGTATTCCATCATCACCCCGTCAAAGGGGCTGCCCTCGGTGCAACCGGCGTATTTGCCCAGCGCCTCGTAGGTCGGCGCCCACTCATACTTGAACATCGGGCTATAGCCCTTTGACCAGGCCCCGCCCGAGGGGGTCAGCCCGGCATTGCCCCAGGTTTTCGTCATGTCGTCAACGGGATAGCCGACCGCCTGGTTCAGATCGGGGTGCACCTCGTAGAAATTCGCCTCCATCGCATTGACAAAGGGGATGTCCAGACCGTCCTGCCACAGGCAGGTGGTGCCCTCGGCGGCAACGCCGTGTTCGTGCCAGGTGCCGTTGGGGGTCAATACGAAATCGTTGGCCCCCAGCGTCATCTTGTGGCCGTCGACCACGGTATAGGCGCCCTTGCCCTCGATGATGAAGCGGATCGCGCTGGCCGAATGGCGATGGGCGCTGGCCACCTCGCCGGGGTTCATCACCTGAAGCCCGGCATAGATCCAGCCCACAGCCGCCACCTGATCCATCCGTCCCGGATTGGCCAGATAGATCACCCGCCGCCCCGCCTTTTCCGGTGTCACCAGATCGACCGAGCGGATCACATGGTCGCGCAGGTCCTTGTAGCGCCAGACCACGGGGACGGATTGCGATTGCGGCTCCCAGGGTTCGATCTTGTTGGCGACGGTCCACAGCGCGCCTGCGTTATAGCCGTCAAGCTGGTCGTAATAGGCCAGGAGTTCGGGCGTATCCTCGACATTGGCCCGCCCGGCCACATCCTCGCGGTGGTTCTCGCGCTGCTTCGTCATGGCTTACCCTCCGGCTGTCCCGCAGGGCCAGACTGCCGCAGGCTACCTTCGAAGGCAACACATATTTTCGAAAATCCCGCCGCGCAACCCGCAGCAGGATCAGGGGATGATGCGCTGGTAGCGCACGCCCGCCAGCGAGGCGCCGGCGATCAGCCCGGCCTGACCAAAGACCACCGCGATGACCGGCGCGAACATCGTCGTGGTCTGCACCCCGGCCGAACCGCCCTGATCCGGCGTCGCATAGCGCAGGTCGGCCGAACCGGCCCAGCCCTCGCTGGCGCGGAAATCCTGCAAGGACTGCGCGGTCATGAAGAACAGCACATGCGCGTATTGCTGCGCGCCGATCTGCAACCCCGCGCTGACGCGGGTGGCCGAATAGTAATCGACCGTCACATCATTGATGCGCAAGGCGCCCTGACCGAACGATCCGCCCAGCAGGAACCCGGCCTCGGTGACCAGCGGCATATAGAGGATGCCCTGCGCGGTGGCAAAGAGGTTGGCCAGTTCGGGATGGTTCTGCTGCAGGAAGTCGCGCGTGGCGTCGACGCGCGCGTCCAGGCGTTCGGCGTTGAAATTGCCGACCGGATTGCCGCAGGCTGACAGAAGCGCGACAGCGCCCCCTCCGGCCAGCAGCGAACGACGGGAAAGCGGGCGCAAGCTGCGCAAGATCTGGGTCATGCTCGTCCTCATGGCGGGCCGGGGTCTGACGCCCCGGTTGCATTGCCCTGCAACTATAGGGCTTTTGCCCGGGCTTGTCACCACCGGCTGCGGCCTCTGCGCGCCGTTCCGCCCCAGTCGGCCCGGGCAACCCCGGCGCGCCCCCCTTACCCCCGCAACGCCCGCGCCGCCGCCGGGGCGAAATAGCTCAACACCCCGTCGCAGCCCGCGCGCTTGAAGGCCAGCAGGCTCTCCAGCATTACGGCCTCGCCTTTCAGCCAGCCCTTCTCGATCGCGCCCGCCAGCATCGCGTATTCGCCCGAGACCTGATAGGCGAAGGTCGGCACGCCGAACTGGTCCTTGACCGCGCGGCAGATGTCCAGATAGGGCATCCCCGGCTTGACCATCACCATGTCCGCCCCCTCGCCGATGTCGCGCGCCACGCAGCGCAGCGCCTCCAGCCGGTTGGCGGGGTTGATCTGATAGGTCTTCTTGTCGCCGACCAGCCGCCCCGAGGCCCCGACCGCATCGCGGAACGGCCCGTAAAAGGCCGAGGCGAATTTCGCCGCATAGGACAGGATCGCCACATCGCGGTAGCCCGCCGCCTCGATGGCCTGGCGGATCGCGCCGATGCGGCCATCCATCATGTCCGACGGGCCCAGGATGTCGGCCCCGGCCTCGCATTGCGCCAGCGCCATCTTGACCAGCGCCGCGACGGTTTCGTCATTGACGATCTCGCCCCCCACCACGAATCCGTCGTGGCCATTGGCGTTGTAGGGGTCCAGAGCGATATCGGTCATCACCGCCATTTCGGGCAGTTCGGCTTTCAGCATCCGGATCGCGCGATTGGTCAGGTTTTCCGGGTTCCACGCCTCGGCGCAATCCTCGGTGCGCAGGGACTGGTCGGTATAGGGAAAAAGGCAGATCGCCCCCACGCCATCGGCATGCGCGGCCTCGGCGCGGCGCAGCATCACGTCCAGCGACAACCG
>CALEZJ010000510.1 GCA_937927885.1 uncultured Paracoccaceae bacterium
GTTGGCGGTCCCCACGGACGCCGTGCTCTCCCGCGGGCAGCGTCAGCGCCTGGACCCCTCGGGCCAGATGGCGCTGATCGCCGCCAAGGAGGCCTGGGCGGACGCCGGCTCCCCCGAGGCGGACGGCGAGCGCGTGGGGGTGGTGATCGCCTCGGATGTGGCGGGGTATTTCGCGGGCCGCATTCTGGGCGGGCCCAAATTCTGGCCCCGCGTCAGCCCGAAGAAAACCTGCTCCGGCACGCTGGCCGGCTGGATTCTGGCGGCGGCGGTGGGGGCGGGGGCGGCCGTCTGGCTGGGCCTGTCGTGGACGCTGGTGCCGCTGTCGGCCTTGCTGGCCTTTGCCGGGCAGATGGGCGACATCGCCGAAAGCGCCATCAAGCGTCACGCCGGGGTCAAGGATTCCTCGGCGCTGATCCCGGGGCACGGCGGGGTGCTGGACCGTTTCGACGCCCTCATCGCGGTTTCGGCGCTGGCGCTGGCGCTGGCCCATGTGGGCGTGTTTGCCGGGCTGGCGGGCTGATGCGCCGGGTCACGGTCTTTGGCGCCACGGGGTCGGTGGGCGTCAGCACGCTGGACCTGCTGGCGCGGCGTCCGGACCTGCAGGTGGCGGTGCTGACCGGCGGGCGCAATGTGGCCCTGTTGGCGCGGCAGGCTGTCCTGCACCGCGCCGAACTGGCGGTCACCGCGCATGAGGATTGCTACCATCCGCTGAAAGAGGCCCTGGCCGGCACCGGTATCGCCGTTGCAGGCGGACCGGGGGCGGTGGTCGAGGCGGGCTATGTCCCCGCCGACTGGACCATGTCGGCCATTGTCGGCGCCGCCGGGCTGGCGCCGGGGTTCGCGGCCCTCAGCCAGGGCAAGACCCTGGCGCTGGCCAACAAGGAATCGCTGGTCACCGCCGGGCCCTTGCTGCTGGCCGAGGCCGCGCGCCACGGCGCCACCATCCTGCCCGTCGACAGCGAGCATTCCGCCATCTTCCAGGCCCTGCGCCACGAAGACCCGGCGGCGGTGGAAACCGTGACCATCACCGCCTCGGGCGGGGGGCTGCGCGACTGGCCGCTGGAGCGGCTGGCCCTGGCCACGCCCGAGGAAGCCGGGCGGCACCCGAACTGGGACATGGGCCAGCGCATCACCATCGATTCGGCCAGCATGTTCAACAAGGCGATGGAGGTGCTGGAGGCGCGCGAGTTCTTTGCCCTGTCGCCCGAACAGATCGCCGTGGTGATCCATCCGCAATCGCTGGTCCATGCGCTGGTGGCGTTTCGGGACGGCGCGGTGATGGCGCATCTGGGCGCGCCGGACATGCGCCACGCGATCGGCTATGCGCTGAACTGGCCCCACCGCGCCGATCTGCCGGTGGCGCGGCTGGATCTGGCGCGGGTCGGGCGGCTCGACTTCGCGGCTCCCGATCTTGTGCGCTACCCGGCGCTGGCATTGGCGCAGATGGTCATGCATACCGGCGGCGCGGCGGGGGCGGTTTTCAACGCCGCCAAGGAAATCGCCCTGGATCATTTCATTGCCAGAAACATCGGGTTTCTGGACATGGCGGCGGTGGTCGAGGTGACGCTGGAGCGTTTCGGCGCGCAGGGGGATCCGGGCCGGGCCCCGGGGTCGCTGGCCGAGGTGCTGCAGATCGATGCCGAGGCGCGGCGGCTGGCCAACCTGGCCGCAAGCGCGCTGCACAGGAAGAGATAGGATCAATCCATGGGTCTTTTGCCCGATTTCGGCAATGTGGTCTTCACGCTGGGGGCCTTCATCGTCGCGCTGTCGATCATCGTGGCAGTGCACGAATACGGCCATTACATCGTCGGCCGCTGGTCGGGCATCCATGCCGAGGTGTTCAGCATCGGCTTTGGTCCGGTGCTGTTCAGCCGCGTCGACCGGCGCGGGACGCGCTGGCAGGTGGCGGCACTGCCATTCGGCGGCTATGTCAAGTTCCTCGGCGATGCCAACGCGGCCTCGGCCGGTGCGGATGAAGAGGTGATGTCCCATCTCGATGCGCAGGCGCGTCGGCGGACCATGCACGGCGCCCCGCTCTGGGCGCGCGCCGCGACCATCTTTGCCGGGCCTGCGTTCAACTTCCTGTTTTCCATCGCGATCTTTGCAAGCTTTCTGGCGGTCAAGGGCCTGCCGGATGACAGCGTCCGGCTGGGGGCGCTGCATCCGATGCCGGGGGTGAACGAATTGCGCGAGGGCGATCTGATCACCGCCATCGAGGGGCGCCCGGTCGAGGATCTTTCCGGCTATTTCGCCATCGCCGCCGAGATCGAGCCTGCCGAGACCGTGACCTATGCCATTCGTCGCGGCGACGAGACGGGCCGCGTCGCCGGTCCCCATCCGGTGCCGCCGCGCGCGGCCTCGATCGCGTTGAATTCGGCCGCGCGTGATGCGGGGATGCAGGCGGGCGACGTGATCCTGTCGGTCAATGGACAGGCTGTGCAGGCCTTTGCCCAACTGCCGCCGCTGGTCGCTGCCGCCGAGGGCGCGCCTGTCACGTTGCAGGTCTGGCGCGCCGGGCAGGTGCTGGACCTGACCCTGACACCGCGGCGCACCGACATACCCAATCCCGACGGCGGGTTCGAGACCCGCTGGCTGATCGGACTGCAAAGCGGCGCCTTCTTTGACCATCCGACCCGCAGCGTCGGTCCGGTCGAGGCCCTGCCGCTGGCGGTCAAGCAGATCGGCGCGATCATCACGAATTCGATCTCGGGCCTTTACCACATGGTGACCGGGGCGATTTCCACCTGCAACCTGTCGGGGCCGGTGGGCATCGCCACCACATCGGCCGAGATGGCCTCGGACGGGGTGGACAGTTTCATCTGGTTCATCGCGGTGCTGTCGACGGCGGTCGGGCTGTTGAACCTGTTCCCGATCCCGATTCTCGATGGTGGGCATCTGGTGTTCCACGCCTACGAAGCCATCGTCGGCCGCCCGCCCAGCGAGCGCATCCTGAACGCGCTGATGAGCGTGGGACTGGTGCTGCTGGGCGCGCTGATGCTGTTCGCGCTGGGCAACGACCTGTTTTGCTGAGCATGGCCCGTGGTGCGCCGTGATGGTGCATCGCAGGGACCTTGCCAGAGGGGCAGGCGGCCTTGCGCATGCCGCAGCGCGGCCCAAATGCTGCCATATTCCGCGCGCATCGCTTGGCTCTCTGTCTCAGGAGTGTGGCCATGCATCTTGTCATTCCCGCAGCGCGCAGCCTGCGCACGCTCTATTCGCTGTCTTCCGAACGGTTCTGGTTCGCCCTGGCTGTGTTGCTGGGGCTGATCGTGGCAGGCGAACTGGTCGAATTGATTCTGCTCTGGGGGATCGGAGAATTGCCGGTTCCCGGCGTTTGAGGGCTGGTGCCGGACGCCGCGCCCGGGCCGAGCGGCGTGGCACTGCCGATTGTGGCCGGACCGGTGCAACAAATCCCCATGTTGTGGCGAAAACCTTTCGGATGTGACTCAACGCTTTGACAATCCAGCCCCATCCCGCTAGTCAGAAGAAAACAAACGCGGTAATGACGGGGCTTGGACATGCGCGGATTTCACGCGGTTTCGGATGCGCGGCGGCTTTCGCAAGCTTGGCGTCCGGTGCGAGGCCTGGCAGCGGTTTTGCTTTTCACGTCAATCGTTTCGCTGGGTGCCTCGCAGGACGCCCAGGCGCAGACCTACCGTTTCTCGACGATTCAGGTGGATGGCAATGCGCTGATTGACGATGACGCGGTCATCAGCTTCGCCAGAATCGTTCGCAACCGCAGCATGTCGGCGGGCGAACTGAACGCCGCCTATCAGCGTGTCGCGGGGACCGGATTTTTCCGGACCGTCGATTTCACGCCGTCGGGCAATCGCCTGATCATCACGGTCAGCGAATACCCGCTGGTCAACCGCGTCGCCTTCGAAGGCAACCGGCGACTGGACAACGACCGGCTGGCCGCCGTGGTGCAGTCGCGCAGTGGCGGGGTCTATTCGCCCGCGCTGGCCGAGGCCGACGCCAACGCCATCGCCGAGGCCTATGCCGCTGCGGGCCGCCTGTCGGCGCGCGTGACCCCGCGCCTTATCGAGCGCGCAGGCGGTCGGGTCGATCTGGTCTTCGAAGTGGTCGAGGGTGCGGTGGTCGAGATCCAGCGCATCTCCTTTGTCGGCAACCGCAGTTTCTCGGAGCGCCAGTTGCGCAACGCGATCAGCGCCAGCCAGGCCGGGCGGCTCTCCACGTTGTTCCGCGCCGACAACTACAGCGC
>CALEZJ010000511.1 GCA_937927885.1 uncultured Paracoccaceae bacterium
TGCAACCGCTGGCGCAGCGCGCCAAGGACGACCCCGCCGTCTGGCTGGGGATGGAGGCGATTTACGGTGAAACCGGCCGCGACCCGCGCTTTGCCACGGCCTTTGCCGCCGCACTGAACAGCCTGTGGGCCAACGGCACCGAAGCCACGCTGCGCGCCTATACCGCCTGACACCGGCCCACCTCGGGGGGTTCCCCCGGGGCCGCCCCCGAAATGAAGAAGCCGCCGGAGGTTTCCCTCGGCGGCCCGTTCATCTCGCGGTCGAAGCGATCAGCCCTGACGGGCCTTGTAGCGCTTCTGCGTCTTGTTGATCACATAGACGCGGCCTTTGCGGCGCACGATCTGGCAATCGCGGTGGCGCTGCTTGAGCGAGCGCAGGGAATTGGCGACCTTCATCGGTCTTCTCCTCATCGCGGCGCGCATGCGCCTTGAAACTGATATGCCCCATTGCTGGGGCGCGGTGGTCACCTGCCCCCGGATGGAGGCGATGGTGGGCACGACAAGGTTCGAACTTGTGACCCCTACGATGTCAACGTAGTGCTCTACCACTGAGCTACGCGCCCTGACTGTCGCCCCGCAAAGCGGGGTTCCGCGTCATTGGAGCGGTCTATAAAAGGACTCGTCGGCATGTTCAAGGGCTTTCCGCGCCGAGGATTTCGCCTCTATACTCGGTCCCGAGGAAGAACCCATGCCTGTCGCCGTCGAGATCGTCGAACCCCTGCGCGCCACCTCGCCGGTGGTCTTTGCCTCGCCGCATTCCGGGCGGGTCTATCCGGCCGACTTCCTGTCCCTGGCGCAGGTGCCCGAACGGGTGCTGCGCTCGTCCGAGGATGCCTATGTCGACCGGCTGATCGCCGACGCGCCCGAATTCGGTGCGCCGCTGGTCACCAGTCAGGTGCCGCGTGCCTATGTCGATTTCAACCGCGCCGCCGATGAATTCGACCCCGCCCTGATCGACGGCGTGCCGCGTGCCGGGCTGAATCCGCGAATCGCCTCGGGGCTGGGGGTGATCGCGCGGGTCGTGGCCAATGGGCGCGCCATCTATCGCGGCAAACTGCCCCGCGCCGAGGCCGAACGGCGAATCGCGCGATACTGGCAGCCCTATCATGCGGCCTTGGCCGGGGTGTTGGCGAAAAGCCATGCGCGGTTCGGACAGGTGCTGCTGTGCGACATGCATTCCATGCCGCACGAGGCGCTGAGCGGCATCGCCGCGCGCGGCGGCACGCGGCCGGATGTGGTGCTGGGCGACCGCTGGGGGGCGGCGGCGCGGGTCGATGTCGTGGAGGCGGTCGAAGAGATCCTGACCGGCGCCGGGTTCACTGTCGCGCGCAACACGCCCTTTGCCGGCGCCTATGTCGCGCAGCGCTATGGTCAGCCGTCGCAGGGGATGCACGCCGTGCAGATCGAGATCGACCGCGCGCTGTATCTCGACGAACACGGGGTCCAGCCCTTGCCGGGTTTCGAGTCCTTCCGTGCCGTGATGCGCGACGTGGTCCGCAAGATCGCAGCGCTGGACCTGGGCGGCCGGGCGCTGGATCTTGCGGCCGAGTAGTCGGCATTCTTTGGATTTCACAACAGGTGTTTCGGGGATCGGGAAAAGCCGGAATCCGAAATCTGCCTTATGCTTTGGCAGGGAGGCGGGAAATGTGCCCGTTTTCAAGCCACTCCTTGCGGGTGGCTGCGAAAGCCGTCGACGGGCCGTTCACTCCCGCCGCCGAGGCCCCAGACTGTCGCCGCAACGTCGTCAACAAGGAGTACGCGCCGTGACCCGTCCCTTTCTGATCGCCAGCCTGATCGGAGCGGTTCTTGCCGCCCCGCTACAGGCACAGACCCCGCTGCCCTTCACCCTCGACTGGCGGTTCGAAGGGCCCGCCGCGCCGTATTTCCTGGCCATCGACAACGGCCATTTCGCCGCCGAGGGGCTGGCTGTCGAGATTTCGCCCGGACAAGGCAGCCTGGACGCCATTCCGAAAGTGGCGACCGGCGCGTTTCCCATCGGCTTTGCCGACATGGCCAGCCTGATCAAGTTTCTCGACCAGAACCCCGACGCGCCGGTGACCGGCGTGATGGTGATGTATGACGTTCCTGCGTTTTCCATCGTCGGGCGCCGCAGCCTGGGCGTGACCTCGCCCGCCGACCTGCAGGGCCGCCGTCTGGGCGCGCCGCCGCCCGATGGCGCCTGGGCGCAGTTCCCGGTCTTTGCCGCGGCGCAGGGCCTCGATGTCAGCACGATCACGGTGGAACCCGTGGGCTTTCCCACCCGCGAGCCGATGCTGGCCGCGGGCGAGGTGGATGCGGTGACCGGCTTCTCGTTCACCTCGTCGCTGTCGACGATCCGGCTGGGCGTGCCCGCCGAGGATATCGTCGTCATGCTGATGGCCGATTACGGCGTCGAGCTGTATGGCAATGTCATCATCGTCAACACCGACTGGGCCGAGGCCAACCCCGAGCTGGTGACCGGGTTCCTGCGCGCCGTGGCGGCAGGGCTGCGCGATGCCGCCGCCGATCCGGCGGCCGGGGTTGCGGCGATTGCCGCGCGCAATCCGGCGCTGGACACCGAACTGGAGGTCGAGCGCCTGCAAATGGCGCTGCGCGACAATATCCTGACCCCCTGGGTGATGGAAAACGGGCTGGGCAACATCGACGCGGCACGCTTTGCCACCTCGCTGGAGCAGATCGCCACGACCTATACCTTTACCAACCCGGTCGAGCCTTCGCGGTATTTCACCGACGCCTACCTGCCGACCGACGGCAGCCTGATGATGCAGTAAAGGCGGCTGCCGCCCCCGTCCCGCCCCCGGTGGGGGGCGGGACTCCCCCGCGCGTATTTCTGGCAAGATGAAGGGGCCGCTTTGGGCAATCTGATCGAGATCAAGGGGGTGACCCATGCCTACAAGACCAGGACGGGGCCGTTTCCAGTCTTGCGCGATCTGAACATTTCGATCCCCGAGGGGAGTTTCTGCGCGGTTGTCGGGCCATCCGGGTGCGGAAAGTCGACGCTGACGCGGCTGATCGCAGGGTTGATGTTCCCCGATCAGGGCGAAGTCTGGCTGCACGGCGAACTGGTGAGAAGCCCGCGCAAGACGGTGGGCATGGCGTTTCAGAACCCGGTGCTGCTGGAATGGCGCACGATCCTGCAGAATGTGATGCTGCCGCTGGAAATCGTCGCGCCGATGATGCCCCGTCGGCAGAAAGAGGAGCGCGCGCGCGCCCTTCTGGCAATGGTCGGGCTGGAGGGGTTCGAGGGCAAGCGACCCAGCGAATTGTCGGGCGGGATGCGCCAGCGCGCCAGCCTGTGCCGCGCGCTGGTGCACAAGCCCGATGTGATCATCCTCGACGAGCCCTTTGGCGCGCTGGATGCGTTTACCCGCGAAGACCTGTGGCAGACCATGCATCAGCTTCGTCAGAAAGAGCCGTTCACGGCGCTCTTGATCACCCATGACCTGCGCGAGAGCGTCTATCTGGGCGATCAGGTGGTGGTGCTGTCGGGCCGACCGGCCACCACGCAGTATGTGATGGAAGTTCCCATCCCCGGGCCCCGCCCGCTGGAGATGCTCTATGACACCGAATCGGTCGAGCGCCTGTCGGTTCTGCGCCAGCAGATCAGGATTGCTCAGGGAAGGGACGCACACGCATGAGCCTCAACTGGCAAAAGATCCTGGTGCCGATCATCGCCCTGGTGCTGCTGCTGCTGTTCTGGGAATGGCTGGTCTGGTACAAGGGCTGGCGGTCGTTCCAGATGGCGGCGCCGTCCCAATTGTGGCCGGCCTACAAGCGGTTCGAACCCCTGTTCTGGCAATACGGCTGGCAGACGCTGTGGCGCACGGTTCTGGGCCTGGCCATCGCCGTCGTGGTGGGCACCTTTCTGGGCATGATCATGGGACTGAGCCGGATCATGAACGACGCGCTGTATCCGATCCTGGTCGGCTTCAACGCCATTCCAAAGGCGACCGTGGTTCCGGTTCTGGCGCTGATGTTCATTGGCCAGCACGATTTCAACACCGTGATGATGGCGGTGCTGATTTCCTTCTTTCCCATTGCGGTGTCGGTGGCGATTGGCCTCAGCACGCTGGAACCCGAATACCGTGACATCCTGCGGTCGCTGGGGGCGAGCCGGTTCACCGTCTTCTGGAAGATCGCGCTGCCCAAAACCCTGCCCGAGTTCTTTGGTGCGCTGAAGGTCTCGGCGACGCTGGCCTTTATCGGCACCAATCTGGTGGAAATCATCACGCCGCATGGGCGCGGACTGGGCCACCTGTTCCAGTCCGCACAGACCAACAGCGATTTCCCGCTGATGTTCGCGGTGCTGATCGCCCTCGCGGCGCTGGGGATCGCGCTTTACTATGTGGTCGTTGCGCTGGAGATGGTCTTTGCCGGCTGGGCGGTGCGCCGCGCCAGCTGACGCGCAATCCGACCCGTGTGCAGCGGGGACCGGATTGCGCGAGGGCTGAACGGCTAGGCCGCCTTGCGCCGGGGCTTTGTGAATTGCGGTGCAGCCTCGGCCTCGGCCTC
>CALEZJ010000512.1 GCA_937927885.1 uncultured Paracoccaceae bacterium
CCCCGCGCTGGGCCGGTCCAGCCCGCCGAGGATATTGAGCAAGGTGGATTTGCCCGAACCCGAGGCGCCTAGCAGCACGACGAATTCCCCCTCGGCCAGCGAAAGGTCAACGCCGCGCAGGGCCTGAACCTCGACACTGCCGGTACGATAGACGCGGGTGACGCCCTCGGCGCGAAAGACGGGTTCCGGTTGCATGGCGCCACTCTGCCACGATTCGCCGCGTCGTGGGTTGATTTTGCGCAAAGTGTTTCGTGAACCTCGCCCAGAGCCCTTCCCCTTTCCCCCGCGCGGCCCTTGGTTCATGGTGCTCCCATGATCGACAAGCTGGAAATGCTGATTGCCCTCTCGCGCGAGCGCCATTTTGGCCGCGCCGCCGCGGCCTGCCATGTCACGCAGCCCACCCTTTCCTCGGGGTTGAAATCGCTCGAGGAACAGCTCGGTGTGCAACTCGTCCAGCGCGGCGCGCGGTTCATCGGGCTGACCCCCGAAGGCGAGCGCGTGCTGGCCCGCGCCAAGGCCATCGTCGCCGAGGCCCGCGCGCTGAAATCCGATGTCGCCGTGGCGCGACAGGGGCTGTCGGGGACGCTCAGGCTGGGGGTGATCCCCACCGCGCTGGCCGGGGTGCATGATCTGACGCGGCCGTTTCTGGATGCACACCCCGGGGTGCGGCTGCGCATCCTGTCCCTGAACAGCCACGAAATCCTCGACCGGCTGGCCGAATTCGAAATCGACGCCGGGCTCAGCTATGCCACCGCGGACCAACCCTCGGAACGGTTACCGGGGTTCAAGACCCTGCTTCTCTACGAGGAGCGCTATTCCCTCGTCACCCGCGCGCACCCGGACCTGCCCGCAACCATGGACTGGGCCGAACTGGGCGCCTTTCAACTGGGCCTGTTGACGCCCGACATGCAGAACCGCCGGATCATCGACCGCAACCTGGCCGAGGCCGGGGTTTCCGTGCTGCCCCGGATCGAATCGAATTCCATCGTCGCCCTCGTCAGCCATGTGACCGAGCATCATTCCGCCACCATCCTGCCCAGCACCACCGCCGCCTTTTATGCCCGGGGCCGCGATCTGGCCTGCATTCCCCTGACCGGGGGCGTGGCAGGCATCGGCAATGTCGCATTCATCCTGCCACCGGTCGGTCGGCGCACCTTGTTGCTGGATGCCTTCGTCGAAAGCCTGATTTGATAGATACACTCTATCAAATCACGGAATTTGCAATTTGAATGGCAATCGCTTTGGGGTTACGCAGCGCGCAACCGACCGGAGTAGCCCATGTCCGCCAATCCATCCTCCGCCAATCCAGCCTTCGGGCCCGCAGGGGTCGACACCCTGCACGCCATCCTCGCCGCCCATCAGGGGACCGAGGGGGCGCTGTTGCCCATCCTGCACGACGTTCAGGCCGCCTTTGGCCATGTCCCGCCCGAGGCTCTGCCGATCATCGCCAAGGATCTGAACATCAGCCGCGCCGAGGCGCATGGCGTGATGACCTTCTATCACGACTTTCGCGAGAAACCCGCCGGGCGCCGGGTGCTGAAACTGTGCCGCGCCGAGGCCTGCCAGGCGATGGGGGCCGACGCGCTGGCCGATCGGGCACGGGCGAAAACCGGTCTCGACTGGCACGACACGTCGGCCGACGGGGCGATCACGCTGGAACCGGTGTTCTGTCTGGGCCTTTGCGCCTGTGGCCCCGCTGCCATGGTCGATGGCAAACTGGTCGGGCGGCTGGATGCGGCGAAACTCGACGCCATTCTGGAGGGGCGCGCATGAAGGTCTGGGTCCCCCTCGATTCCGCCGCCGTGGCGCTGGGCGCCGATGACATCGCTGCCGCCATCACCGCCGAGGCCGCGCGCCGGGGCGTGCCGCTGACGCTGGTGCGCAACGGCTCGCGCGGGATGGTCTGGCTCGAGCCGCTGGTCGAGGTCGAACTGGACGGCGCGCGTCACGGGTTCGGCCCGCTGACGCTGGCCGATGTGCCGGGCCTTTTCGATGACGGTCTGGCGCATCCAAAGGCCATCGGCGTGGTCGAGGATCATCCGTGGATGAAGGGCCAGACCCGCCTGACCTTTGCCCGTGTCGGCGTGATCGACCCCATGTCGCTGGACGACTACCGCGCGCATGGTGGCCTGAACGGCCTGACCAACGCGCTGGGCATGGACAAGACCGGGATCGTCAAGGAAGTCACCGACTCAGGGCTCCGTGGCCGGGGCGGTGCGGGCTTCCCCACCGGCATCAAGTGGAAAACGGTCTCGGACGCGCAGGCCGACCGCAAGTTCATCGTCTGCAACGCCGACGAGGGCGACAGCGGCACCTTCGCCGACC